>CAJLRT010000223.1 GCA_905209135.1 uncultured Eubacteriales bacterium | reverse complement strand
AGATCACTGTGTGACTGGAGTTCAGACGTGTGCTCTTCCGATCTCGCAGCGCATAGAAAATGAAAACGCCGTGCTTTTCCACCGCCGCCCGCGCGGGCAGAAGGACCCGCATTTGTATCTGTGCGCCGGTTTCTGCCGGCCGGACGTCAGCGCTTCGTTTGAAACGACGCGGGACTATGTGTTCGGGCGCGCCTCCAAAAGCGGGGACCTGATGCGCGCCTTCAGAATGAATTTTACCGGCGTAAAGAAAGCCTGCCTGGATGCGGCGTTTGCCGCAAAGCTGACTTTTGAGCTGGATGCAAAGGAGTCCAGGAAGTTCCTCTTCGCCATGGTCTGCGATACGGACGCGGGCCGGGCCGTCGACGCTTTCCGCGCCATTCGCAGGGACAGCTATCCGGAAATCCAGCGCAGATACCTGGAGACGGCAAGGCATATGCTGGCGGAGTGCGATATGACGGAGACGGAACTCCAACTGGAACGCGCCGTACTCCCGCGGCTGATTTACCGGCTTGCAGAGACGCCCGTCGACCGCGCGGCGGCCTGCGAGAGAACGCAGGCCGATCTGTGGAAGTACGGCGTGTCCGGCGACGATCCCATCCTGCTTGTTCGTATCTATGAAGCGGAGGACGTACCCAAAATCATACCGTATTTGAAAGTGTTTCATCTGCTCAAACACAAGCATATCGCCTGCGAGCTTGTGCTTCTGTACGAGGAGGGCGGGCAGTACGACCGCCCGGTTCACACGGGGATACAGGAAGTGCTGCGCCAGTATGGGCTGGAGAAATACGCCGCTGCGCGGGGCGGGATCATCCTGTGCAACCTGCAGTCCGCAGAGGACGAGGCCATGTTTTACACGGCGAGTTCCTATGTAGTGGACTATAAGCGGGAGCGGACGCCGGAGCATTGCGAGCGGGACAGGGCTGCCGTGCCGGCGCTCCCCGCGCCCGCCGCGGAGACCGGCCTGCAGATCCGGTATCCAACCGTCTGCGGCGGCTTTGTCGAAGACGGCTTTGCAGTGACGGATAAGCAGGCGTTTCCCACGCGCCCGCCCTGGTGCAATATTCTCTCCAACTACCGGTTCGGCACGGTCGTATCGGATTCTTCGCTTGGCTATACCTATGCGCTCAACGCGAGCCAGTTTCGGATCACACCCTGGTATAACGACGCGGTGTCGGACAACTACGGCGAAAAGCTGTATATGAAATACAAAGGGGAAATCTACGACGTAATCGCCGGCGCGTCCGCCGCGTTTTACCGGGGATATGCTGAGTATGTCTGCGCAGCGGGGGATGTCCGCGTCCGGACAACGGTGTTTGTCCCGTCCGGGGAGCAGTGCAAAACAATCTGCATTGAGGCGGAAAACTCCGCCGGCGAACCGGCCGATGTCTCGTTCTGCTACGGCGCAGACCTGGTTTTGGGGCAGACGTTCCATAAAGACGACCGCATGATCCGCATCGAGGAGAAGGACGGGGTTTTGTATGCGCGCAATCCCTACCATACCGAATACGGAACGGGCGTGGTCTACCTGACCGGGTTTAAGGCGGATGCGGTGGGAATCAGCAAGCTGGCTTTCCTGTGCGGGGAATATGAGGACGCGCGGCGCATGGTTTCCGGCGAAGAGCCCTTTGCGTACTGCATGAAGCGCCTCTCCCTGCCCGCGGGCGGAAAGGAGCGGACAGTATTTGTCCTCGGCTTCAGCCCCGGCCGGGAGACCGCGCGCCTGGCCGCCGAACGCGTGGACGTCTGGCGCGCCCGGGAGTGGCTGGACCGGCAGGCGCTGCCGCAGAGCGCGGCGTACGCGCCGCTTCGCGTGCAGACGCCGGACAGGGCGTTTGACGAGTTCGTCAACACGTTTTTGTACTATCAGGCGATCCAGTCGCGCATTACGGCGCGCACGGCGTTCTATCAGTCGTCGGGCGCGTACGGGTTCCGCGACCAGTTGCAGGACGCCATGTCCGTCAGCGCAGTCGACCCGTCCCATCTCAGGCGCCAGATCATCCGCTCCTGCCTGCACCAGTTTGAAGAGGGCGACGTGATACACTGGTGGCACCATGTCCCGGGCCGCGGCCGGCGGGACAAGGGCGTGCGTACGCGCTGTTCAGACGACCTGCTCTGGCTGCCCCTAGCCGCCGCGGAGTATGTGAAAAAGACGGGAGACGGCAGCATACTGCGGCGCGTTCTGCCATACCTGAAAGCGCCCGTGCTGGAGCGGCATGAGAACGAACGCTACAGCCAGCCGGGCTACGGCGCGCTGCGGGAGACGGTATATCAGCACTGTGTCCGCACTTTCCGTTACGGGCTGCGCTACGGAAAACACGGGCTGCTGCTCTTCGGCGGCGGCGACTGGAACGACGGATATTCCAGCGTCGGCGTCAAGGGGGTGGGCGAGAGCGTGTGGCTTTCCATGTTTGCAGTCTATGTCATCAACGAATTTCTGCCCCTGTGCCGCCTTTTTGCGGACGGCGAGACGTACACGTTCCTGCTTTCACACAAGCGGAAGCTGATAGAGGCCGTGGAAAGCCACGCCTGGGACGGGCAGTGGTACCGGCGCGGGTACTATGACAACGGGAGCGTTATGGGCGGCGCAGAGTCGGACGAATGTAAAATAGATTTGCTCCCGCAGTCGTTCGCCGCCCTGTGCGGCGTGTTCCGGCCGGACCGTACAGCGGCCTCCGTACAGGCGATGGATCAGTATCTGCTCGACCGGAGCAACCGGCTTGTCAAGCTATTTACGCCGCCGTTTACCAAAGGTACAAACAACCCGGGATATATCAACGGCTATGTGGAAGGGGTCCGTGAAAACGGAGGCCAGTACACCCACGGCGCATGTTTTGCCGCCTTTGCCTGCTACCGTTCGGGCAGGGCGGGACTCGGCTATGAAATCCTGGATCTGCTCAACCCCCTGCGC
>CAJLRT010000222.1 GCA_905209135.1 uncultured Eubacteriales bacterium | reverse complement strand
CGCTCGCGTGCATCACGGGCTTGATGTGCAGCATGCTCCCGAGCAGGGCGACGGTGCCGGAAATGCGCCCGCCGTTTTTGAGGAAATACAGGTCGCTCACAGTAAACCAGTGCGCAAGGCGGGGAATGAGCTGCTCGGCAAACGCATGCGCCTCTTCAATGGATGCGCCCGCGCGCTTTTTCTGCACGGTGTGGTAGATGAGCAGGCCCTGGCCCATGGACGCGCACTTGGTATCCAAAACGAAAATCTTGCGGTCCGGATACTGCCGGCGCAGTTCATCCGCCGCGACGCGCGCGGCGTTGTAGGTGTTGCTCAGCCCGGAAGAAAAGGCGAGGTAGATGACGTCCTTCCCCTCTTTCAGAATCGGCTCGAGCGCGTCGGTCACGTCCGCCGTGTTGAGGGCGGAGGTGCTGACCGTACAGTCTTTTGTAAGGGCGGCGTAAAAGTCCTGGTACGTGATCTCGCGTTCGTCCAGGTAGTTGCGGTATTCCCTGCCGTTGAGGGTAAGGGAAAGCGGAACCACACGCAGTTCCAGTTCATTTGCCATTTCATTTGTCAGGTCGCAGGATGAATCGGTAACGATTACATACTCGTTCATAGCGGTCTCCTTTTTGGCTTCAATATTGGAAAGCCCCGCGAAAGGGCGTTTATTCTTTCACATACATCCTGCCGACAACCCGCCCAATCAGGCTGTGCGGCAGCAGCCGGCCCAGAAAGAGCAGCAGTTTGTACTGCGTGCCGACCGTGTACAGCGGCGCGACCCTGCGCCTGCCCGCCAGACGCGCGACTTTCGCCGCAATCCGCTCCGGGGCCATGCCGTTCTCCTCGTCCCGCTCCATGCGGGCGACGGAGGCCTCGACCTTGCGCCCGTACACATTCGTGCCGGCAGCCTCCTTGCGGCGCGCCTGCGTAAAGCCGGTTTTCACATCCCCCGGCATCACGGTGCAGACGGAAACGCCGAAGTGCGCGATCTCACCGGCCAGCGCGCTGGAATATGCGTTCAGCGCCGCTTTGGACGCGCTGTACATCGCCTGAAACGGGATGGCGTACACCGCCGCCACGCTGCTGATATTGACAATGCGCCCCTTCGCCTTGCGCAGCAGCGGCAGCGCCGCGCTGCAGCAGGCCGCCGCGCCGAAAAAGTTCACGTCGAACTGGGCGCGCGCCGCCTGCGGGTCTGTAAACTCCGCGGCGCCGGATATTCCCGCGCCCGCGTTGTTGACGAGCAGGTCGAGCCTGCCCTCGCGCACGCCGATTTCGGCAAAAGCGCGGGCGACAGATTCCGGGTCGGTCACGTCCGTGCGCACAAAGACGGCGCCTGCGAGCGGACCCTCCGTCCTGCTCAACGCGTAAACCTTATAGCCCTTTTCGCACAAAGCCGCCGCGCATGCAAGGCCAATGCCGCTTGAAGCGCCCGTGACCGCAGCCACTCTATGCATGCCGCATTCCTCCCCATCCGCGCCGAAAAACTTGCAGCGTCCCGCTTGGGCCGCAAATACTTAAAATATTTGAAGTAATTATATTCGAATCCCGCCGGCATGTCAATACATAATTTATGAATTTTCTGGAATTACAGGCCAAAAACACGGAAAATAGCCGCTTTGCCGCGCATACGGGCCTTTTTTTCGCTCCCTGCCGCCGCACAGGCCATGGACGTGCCGAAACCCCGGGCAGCACAGGTCCTGCGGCCCGTTTCCGGGCCCCCGGTACCGCGCCCGGAGGACCCGCCGCGTTGCCGTACCGGGCCGCCGCGCCGTGTGGCAGGCGGGTCCGGGTTTTTCGGCCCGCGCGCATTGACAAGCCGGGCCGCCGGTGCTATTCTATTTTTAATATAGTATCCATCCGTCTAAATATTTATTCCGCCCCAAAGGAGGGTGCGCCTTGATTGAAATTCTCATTCTTTCCAGTGTGGTCGGCGTAGTCGGGACAGGCCTGGGCGGCGCCGTCGGGCTGCTTGTCGGCCGAAAATCCGCCGGCACCGTCAGTTATCTTCTGTCCTTTTCCGCAGGCGTAATTCTGAGCATATCGGTATTCGATCTGATCCCGGAGGCGCTCGAGATGTCGGGCACGCTGCTGGTGAGCCTGGCGCTGCTGGGCGGCGTGGGCTGCGTAGGGCTTCTGCACCTGCTGCTGGACGCGCTGGAGAAAAAATCCGGCGCGCGCCTGCACAGCCATGCCGGACAGGAACACGGGCATGCGCACGGACACGACTGCCCGTGCGATGCGGACGGGGCCGGCCTGCGGCGTTCCGGCCTGCTCATGCTGTGCGCCGTCGCGCTGCACAACCTGCCCGCCGGCATCGCCATCGGCTCCGGCACGGCGCACAGCGGCGCGACCGGGCTGATTCTCGCCGTACTGATCGCCATGCACAATATCCCGGAGGGGATCGGCATCGGCGTGCCCCTGCGCGCGGGCGGCATGCGCCCGGCGCAGGTCGTACTGCTCACCGCGCTCTCCGGCGTCCCCACCCTGCTCGGCGGCGTCATCGGCGTCTGGGTGGGCGGCGTCAGCCCGCTTATCGTAGCCGCCGCGCTCGCGCTCGCCGCAGGGGCCATGCTCTACGTCACCTTCAGCGAAGTGCTGCCGCAGGCGCACGCCTTCGACCACAGGCGCAACCCCGCCGTATTCACCGTAATCGGCGTGCTGCTCGGCCTTGTCGCCGTGCGCCTGCTCCACTGACAGCGCCGCGCCCGCCGTTTGCTCCTGCCGCGCGGCGCCCGCACCCTGCATGCGCGGCCCCGCCGCCGGCGCGGGTTTCACTGGCCGGCTCCCCCCTGCGCGCGGGCGGCGTGCTACGGCGCAGGCCGTACTGCTCACCGCGCCCGCCTGCCCGGCCCGGCCGTTTTGCCGGGCGCAGGTGCACGGATCGGACAAACCGGCCGAAAAAGCGGCCGCGCATTTTGCCAAATTC
>CAJLRT010000221.1 GCA_905209135.1 uncultured Eubacteriales bacterium | reverse complement strand
ATACGAGATCACTGTGTGACTGGAGTTCAGACGTGTGCTCTTCCGATCTGCGTCATAACCATCGAGAAATAAAGAGGTGAATGTTTTGGAAAAGGTATTGATGAAGGGCAACGAAGCGCTTGGCGAAGCCGCCATCCGTTCAGGTTGCCGCCATTTTTTCGGTTATCCGATTACGCCGCAGACAGAGCTTTCCGCCTATCTTGCGAAAAAAATGCCCAAAATAGGGGGCACATTCCTGCAGGCGGAGAGTGAAATCGCAGCGATCAATATGGTCCTTGGCGCGGCTTCCACGGGCGTGCGGGCCATGACTTCGTCCTCATCTCCCGGCATATCCCTAAAATCCGAGGGCGTGTCATACATAGCGGGCAGCGACCTGCCCTGCGTGATTATCAACGTGCAGCGCGGCGGTCCCGGCCTCGGCGGTATCCAGCCCTCGCAGGCCGACTACTGGCAGGCCACAAAGGCTCTGGGCCACGGCGACTTCCAGCTTCTCGTCTTTGCGCCCTCCACAGTGCAGGAGATGGCGGAGCTTGTCTGCGACGCGTTCAATCTGGCGGAGACCTACCGCATGCCCGCCATGATCCTGGCCGACGGCGCGCTTGGCCAAATGATGGAGCCGGTGTCTTTCGACTCTCTGCCGAAGCCGCTGCCGATAGAGAAGCCCTGGGCGGCTACCGGCACGCAGCTCAAGCGCGAACACAATGTCATCAACTCGCTCTATCTCGCGCCCGATCAGTTGGAGCGCACCATCCTGGACCGCTACGCCCGGTATGAAATCATCAAGGAAAAAGAACCGCGCTGCGAACGCTATATGGCGGACGACGCAGAGATCATCGTCGTCGCCTACGGCCTGACCTCGCGTATTGTCAAAAGCGTCGTTAAAGAGGCCCGCTCGAAGGGGATCAAAGCGGGGCTGATCCGTCCGATCACCCTGTGGCCCTTCCCGGACAAGGCGCTGAAAGAGGCGGCCGGTACTGCAAAACAGTTCCTCGTGGCCGAAATGTCCATGGGCCAGATGGTGGACGATGTCCGCCTCGCCATTGAATGCGCCCGTCCCGTCAGCTTTACGGGCCGCACAGGCGGCATGATCCCGCAGCCGCAGGATATTATGAAAAAGATTGAAGAGTTAGCCGGAGGTGACCAATAATGGCTGAAATTTTAACGAGGCCGGCGTCGCTGATCGACGTGCCGAACAGCTACTGTCCCGGTTGCGGCCACGGCGTTGTGCACAGAGTGCTCGCCGAAGTGCTCGACGAGCTGCAGATCGAGGGGAAGACAATCGGCGTCGCGCCGGTCGGCTGCGCGGTCCGCGCGTACGACTTTTTTAACTGCGACATGATCCAGGCTCCGCACGGCCGCGCGCCCGCTGTTGCTACGGGCGCAAAACGCGCAAACCCGGATAATATCGTGTTCACCTACCAGGGCGACGGCGACCTGGCCGCCATTGGCACGGCGGAAATGGTCCATGCTGCAACCCGCGGCGAAAACATCACCATCGTATTTATCAACAACGCCATTTACGGCATGACCGGCGGCCAGATGGCCCCGACCACGCTCCCCGGTCAGGTAACCCAGACCACGCCCTACGGCAGAGACACCGCGACGGCGGGCCATCCTGTCCGCGTCTGCGAGCTGCTCGCGACGATGACCGGCACCGCCTTTGCCCAGCGCGTCGCGTTTGACGGCCCCGGCGGCGTTGTAAAAATCAAAAACGCAATCAGGAAAGCCTTCCAATGCCAGATCGACCGCAAGGGCTTCAGCATTGTTGAAGTGCTCTCCACCTGTCCTACCAACTGGGGCAAATCTCCGATTGACGCGATCCAATGGCTGAAAGAGAACATGATGGCGTACTATCCGGTCGGCGTATATGTGGATAAAACCGGGGAAGGGAGCGATGGGAAATGAGCAAGCATGATATAATTATCGCCGGTTTCGGCGGGCAGGGCGTGTTGTTCACCGGCAAGGTGCTCGTAACCTGTGGCATGAACGAGGGGATGCAGGTCTCCTGGCTGCCTTCCTATGGCCCGGAAATGCGCGGCGGTACGGCCAACGTGAGCGTTTCGATCGACAATGAGGAGATCGGTTCTCCGCTGATCGCCACTCCCAATCTGGCGGTAGCGTTCAACCAGCCTTCGTTTGATAAATATGAGCCCGCTGTTGTGAGCGGCGGCGTCATGTTTGTGGACAGCAGCCTGGTTTCCTCCAGGTCCAAGCGTACGGACATCACTGTCTTTGAGATTCCGGCAACGCAGCTCGCATTGGAAAATGACCTGAAAGGGCTTGCAAATATCATCGTTTTGGGCAAGATCGTCCGGGAAACCGGCATTTTTTCCGCGGAAGCGATGGAGAAAGCCATTCAGGACTGTATGCCGAAATCCAAGCAGCATTTGCTGGAGCCGAATATGAGAGCGTTCCGGATGGGTCTGCAGAGCGAATAACTTGTGTATAATTCCCAGTATTAAATTTATTCACAGAAAAACTTTGGCGAAAAAGGATATTTCTTTTGTCATCATTTCATGATATGATATAGAAAAATAGTTTGGAGGAGTTATGCATGGTTTCCGAAAAAGTAGTCGCAGTGAACCAGATCGGCTTGCACGCCCGTCCGGCTACTGCATTTGTGCAAAAGGCAAACGAATTTAAATCCTCAATCTGGATCGAGAAAGACGAACGCCATGTGAACGCGAAATCCCTGCTCGGCGTGCTGTCCATGGGGATCGTACAGGACACCGAAATTACGATCATCGCGGATGGCGTGGATGAGGAAAACGCCCTTGCGGAACTGGTTGATCTCGTTACGAATAAGTTAAACGACTAATACGCGGCAAACCGATATGCCCCTTATTGTGAATAAGGGCAGGGCGATTTGCAAATACTCTTTTGTAATATCAAGTCCCTTGCCTTTATAAAGCT
>CAJLRT010000220.1 GCA_905209135.1 uncultured Eubacteriales bacterium | reverse complement strand
CGACCACCGAGATCTACACTCTTTCCCTACACGACGCTCTTCCGATCTAGGAGCGGGAAGTCCACGCCTTTGCGGTCGCGGACCGATGTTTCGCCGCCGCAGGCGCCGCAGCCGTCCGCGCCCCGGACGGGACAGGCGCGGAAGCTCATGAGGGGCAGATGGCCGTAAGCTGTCACGCCGCGCGGAATGACGGGCGCGACGGAGCGCGCCTGCGCGAGGGTCAGTTCTGCGGAGAGATCGGCCTGCGCGAGGCCGAGTTTCCGGTATTCGTCCAGGCTGCGCGTGTTGGCGACGTTCAGCCCCGCGCCGCCGGAGACGGTCATGCCCGCCTGCTGGGCGAGCAGGACGCTGCCGATGCCGCCGGTGTGCGCGCGTGTAAGCCCGGCCGCGCGCAGGGCGCGCAGCTTTTCCGCAACAGGCCGGGGATCGCCGAAAATCAGGTCCGGGATGCGGACGGCAAGCCTGCCCGCAAACGAACGGATCCATTCCCCGTCCGCCGGGACTGCGCCGAGGGGGAGGAGGATGGTTTCTGCGGCGCTCATCAGCGCCGGGGTGAGCTGTCCGGGATCTGCGAGCGAGACGTGCAGGGCGGGACGCTTTTCCGGGTCCGCCGCCGGATAGACCGCCGGCGGCAGGGGCCGGCACCTGCGCGCAGGCGGCTTTGCACGCTGTTCGGTCAGCGCGTCGAGGACCTGGCCGCGCAGCCGGTTTAGGGCCGACACGGGCAGAAACAGTCCGCCGTCGATGCGCGTGTCGAGCCGTTCGAGGAAGTAGGGCGTGTCCCCGCACTTCTGCAGGCTGCGCGCTGCGGTTTCCCGGTCCAGCGCGCGGCTCTGCGCCGGCGCGGGAACCGGGCCCTCGGCACGGACGCGGCGCGTTCCGTCGTCCGCCTCGAGCGCACAGGGCGCGCCGTTTTGCGCGGTGAAGCGCATGGCGACGCCGACGCGGGGCCGTTCTTTGCGGTACAGTTCCGAAAGCCCGGACAGCACGGGCTTTGCGCGCAATACGTCCTCTTTTGTGCGGTAGCCGAACATGTCCGGCGTGCGGCGCGCCGTAAAGTACCCGTCGGTAAAGCCGCTGCGGGAGAATACAGCGCGCAGCGCGTCCATGTCCGGCGCGCCGCCGTCGAGCGCCGTCCGGCAGGCGTGCACGGCGGCGGCCACATATTCCGGCCGTTTCATGCGCCCCTCAATTTTCAGCGAGCGCACGCCGAGCGCCTGCAGTTGCCGGATATGCGGGATGAGCGACAGGTCCTTGAGCGACAGGGCATGTTCGCGCCCGCCGGCTGTGTATGCAAGCCGGCAGGGCTGGGCGCACAGGCCCCGGTTCCCGCTGCGGCCGCCGAGCATGGCCGACATCAGGCACTGCCCGGAGACGCTCATGCACAGCGCGCCGTGCACGAACAGCTCGAGCTCCAGCGCGCTCTGTTCACGGATACGGGCGATTTCGGCGGCCGACAGTTCGCGCGCCAGAATGGCCCGTGCAAAGCCGAGCCGCTCCAGCATCTGCACGCCGGCGGCGCTGTGCACGCTCATCTGCGTGGAGGCGTGCAGGGGCAGTTCGGGGCAGATCTGCCGCGCGAGGGCGGCGGCGGCGAGGTCCTGTACGATCAGCGCGTCCGCGCCGCTTTGCGCGATTTGCCGGATCAGCTCCGCCGCCGCGTTCAGCTCGCTGTCCCAGAGCAGGATGTTGAGGGTCACATAGACGCGGACGCCGCGCGCCCGGCAGTAGCCGACGGCCTGCGGCAGGGACTGTGCGGTGAAGTTCGCCGCCGCGCGGCGCGCATTGAAGCTTTCCAGGCCCAGGTACACCGCGTCCGCGCCGGCGCGCACGGCGGCGGTAAGCTGTTCCGGCCCGCCGGCCGGCGCGAGAATTTCCATGGGCTGCACGGGCACGCCTCCTTTGCAATGGGGAATGGGAATCCACTGTTTAGGAACATTATACCACAGCCCGCCCCGGATGAAAAGGGCGGACGGAAAACGGCGCCCCGCTTTTGGGGCGCCGTTATGCAAAACAGGAAGTGTCGAGCGTGAGCGTACAGGATTCCCGGACGCCGTACGCGTCGAAATACGCCTGTTCCAGCGGGATCCACTCGCCGAGGAACCGTTCGAGCATCGCCGCGCTCTCCCTTGCGCGCAGCCGGGCCCGCTGCGTCTGCGGGTCCGCCGCGAGAAAGACGGCCGCGTCGTACAGACGCCGCAGGCTGGGGTGCATGCTGTACGAGCCTTCGACGACTGTCAGCCGCGTTGGGGTAATGCGCACGGGCGGACAGAGCCGCTGCGTGCCGCAGTCGTACCGCTGAAAGGAGAAGGGCTCTCCGGTTCTGAGATGCGCGCCCACCTCCGCAAGAAAGCGCTCGTGGTCCACGTTTGCGCCGGGCACCCGCATCCGCTCCGGGGTGCGCTGGGCCGGGCGCAGGAAGAAGTCGTCCATATGCAGCGCGTTGCAGCCGTACGCGCGCTGCAGCAGGGCGGCAAGGCTGGTTTTTCCGGCGCAGCAGTTCCCGTCAATGGCGAGCACAATCGGGCCGGGCCGGCGTTCGAGCAGTTGGTCGGTCAGCGCGAATACGGGCAGGAAATGGCAGAAGCCGCGTTCCACAACCCGGTATGCGGGCCGGTAGGCCGCGCGGTACTGCTCGCTGTGGCCGGCGGCGGGAAAGCCGTTTTCCCGCTGCCGGGCCAGGTATGCGTCCAGCTCGGCTGCGGAAAAGCCCGCCGCGCCGCACGCCGCCGCGGCGCGGACAGCGCCGAGCTTTTCCAGAAGGCCGTCCCTGCCGCCGCGGGCGCGCCGCGCCGTCAGGACGAAAAGCCGGTTCAGGGTTGCGGGGCAAAGGCGCATGCTTTGGAGCGCGCCGAGATATACGCGGCACAGCCCGCCCCCGATGGGCTCGGGCGCGGCGCCGGCGGCGGGCGCGCCGGGGAGCTCCCGTTCCAGCCGGAGCAGGCTGGAGATC
>CAJLRT010000219.1 GCA_905209135.1 uncultured Eubacteriales bacterium | reverse complement strand
CCACCGAGATCTACACTCTTTCCCTACACGACGCTCTTCCGATCTTAGAAGAAATAGAACGGGTTTTTGCAGATCTGGACGAGCCCTATGAGATCGCTCTGACCGAATATCCCCGGCATGCGACCGAGATTGCGCGGGCGCACGCCGCTGCAGGCGCGCCGCTGCGCATCTACTCCGTCGGCGGCGACGGGACGCTGGGAGAGGTGCTGGCCGGCTGCTACGGCTATCGCAACGTGGAGCTTGCGGCTTATCCCTCCGGCACCGGCAACGACTTTATCAAGGTGTTTCCGGGTCTGCCGTTCGGAGATCTTGCGGCCCTGGTGCATGGGAAGAGCGAGACGATCGATATTCTCAGATACAACGACGGGGTGTGCATCAACATCGTAAACTGCGGTTTCGACGCAAACGTTGCCTACAACGTGCGCCGGTTCAAAAAGTTTATGAGCGGGAACCTCGCCTATTACGTGTCGCTCTTTTATTCGTTTTTGCAGCGGATAACGTTTCGCTGCCGCGTGGAACTGGACGGCGCGCTGTTCTATGAGGGACGGGCGACCCTCGCCGTCGCAGCAAACGGGCGTGTGTACGGCGGAGGTTTTCAGGCCGCGCCGAAGGCCCGGGTGACCGACGGAATGCTGGACGTCGCCGTGGCGAAGGGCATGTCCCGCCTGACCGTCGCCACGTTTGTCGGAAAGTACAAGGCCGGCCGCCACGAAGAGCTCAGCCGGCTGCTCCGGACCGGGCGCGCCCGGCGGGTGCGGATTACTTCGCCCAAGCCGTTTGCCATGTGTGCGGACGGGGAGACGACGACGGGGAATTCCTGCACTGTCGAGGTGCTTCCCGCCGCGCTGCGCTTCATTCTGCCCGCCTCGAAAACACCTGCCGCGCAGGGACTCCCGCAGCCGGCGCCGGCCGTGTTCGCCTGAGAATTAGCACTCGGAAATATGGAATGACAGGGGAAATGCGAAAATTTTGAAAATTTCGCATTTCCCTCTTGACTTTTACCCGCTCTTTTGGTATAACAGGTAATAGATTTTAGCACTTGATGCACTTGAGTGCTAAACGACAAAAGGATTAGACAAGGAGGATTCTGCAATGTATCTGAAACCGTTGGCTGACAGAGTCGTCATCAAAATGGTAGAAGCTGAAGAGACGACCAAAAGCGGTATTATTCTCACGGCCTCCGCACAGGAGAAGCCCCAGGTTGCCGAAGTGATCGAGGTCGGTCCGGGCGGACTTGTGGACGGCAAGCAGGTTGACATGACCGTGTCCAAGGGACAGAAAGTAATTGTCAGCAAATATTCGGGCACCGAAGTAAAGATCGACGACGTGGAGTATATCATCGTAAAACAGGGCGATATTCTCGCGACCGTCGAGGACTGAATAGGAGGAAATGAACATGGCGAAACAGATCGTTTACGGCGAAGAGGCCAGAAAGGCCCTTCAGACCGGCGTAGATAAGCTGGCCGATACTGTAAAAATCACCATCGGCCCCAAGGGCCGCAATGTCGTGCTCGACAAGAAATACGGCGCGCCCCTGATCACTAACGACGGCGTGACCATTGCCAAGGAAATTGAGCTGGACGACCCGTTTGAAAATATGGGCGCGCAGCTTGTCAAGGAAGTTGCGACCAAGACCAACGACGTGGCCGGCGACGGTACCACCACTGCGACCCTGCTTGCGCAGATCATGATCCGCGACGGGCTGAAGAATATCTCCTCCGGCGCCAATCCCATGATTGTCAAAAAGGGTATTCAGAAAGCGGTTGACGCCGCGGTTGAGGCGATCGCCAAGAATTCCGTCAAGGTTTCCGGCAGCAAGGATATCGCGCATGTCGCGACCATCTCCGCCGGCGACGAAATGATCGGCGAGCTGATCTCCGAGGCGATGGAGAAAGTTTCCGCAAACGGCGTTATCACCGTCGAGGAGTCCAAGACGGCTGAGACGTACAGCGAAGTCGTGGAGGGCATGCAGTTTGACCGCGGCTACATCACGCCTTACATGGTGACCGACTCCGAGAAGATGGAGGCTGTGATCGACGACGCCTATATCCTGATTACCGACAAGAAAATTTCCAATATTCAGGACATCCTGCCCCTGCTGGAGCAGGTCGTGCAGACGGGCAAAAAGCTTGTGATCATCGCGGAGGACATCGAGGGCGAGGCGCTTGCCACCCTGATCGTCAACAAGCTGCGCGGCACGTTCACCTGCGTTGCGGTCAAGGCCCCCGGCTTCGGCGACCGCCGCAAGGAGATGCTGCAGGATATCGCCATTCTGACCGGCGGCGAAGTGATCAGCGGCGATCTCGGCCTGGAGCTGAAGAACGCCACCATCGACCAGTGCGGCCGTGCCCGTCAGGTCAAGGTGCAGAAGGAAAACACCATTATCGTAGACGGCGCGGGCGCGCAGGAGGAGATCCAGGCGCGTATCCTGCAGATTAAGGCTGCGATTGAAAATTCCACCTCCGAGTTCGACAAGGAGAAGCTCCAGGAGCGCCTTGCGAAGCTCTCCGGCGGCGTTGCCGTCATCAAGGTCGGCGCTGCGACCGAGACGGAGATGAAGGAAAAGAAACTGCGCATTGAGGACGCGCTCTCCGCGACCCGTGCGGCTGTGGAAGAGGGTATGGTCGCCGGCGGCGGCGTGGCGCTGCTCGACGCGATTCCGGCTGTCAACGCGGTGCTGGATACCCTGGAAGGCGATGAAAAAACCGGCGCTTCCATTATCCTGAAAGCGCTGCGCGCGCCCATTTATCAGATCGCCGCGAACGCGGGGATTGAAGGCGCGGTTATTGTTGACAAGATTCTCAGCTCTACGGAGAAGAACTACGGCTATGACGCGTACCGCGAAGTGTTCGGCGACATGTTCGCTTTCGGCATCATCGACCCGGCGAAGGTGACCCGCAGCGCGCTGCAGAACGCGGCTTCCGTGGCGTCCATGGTGCTGACGACGGAATCGCTCGTTGC
>CAJLRT010000218.1 GCA_905209135.1 uncultured Eubacteriales bacterium | reverse complement strand
CCAGGACATCACCCGCTACGGCACGGATTTGACAGGCAAGCGGCAGCTGGCGGAGCTTCTGGAGCAGCTGTGCAAGCTGCCCTTCCACTGGATCCGCCTGCACTACCTCTACCCCGACGAGGTGGACGATGCGGTCTCCGCCGTGTTTGCAAGCCTGACTTCCCTGCTCGCCAAAGTCGGCATTGCGGAAATTGACTCCAACCTCGGTACGGCGGTGCGCACGACCGTCGTGCTCATCACGGCGTGGGCGATTGTCTTTGCGCGGAAAAAGCAGCGGGAACTGCGCGCGTGCGACGCGCGCACCCTCGCCTTTCTCGCGCTGTCCGGGTTTGCGACCGGCGCGTCCTGGCTCTGCTTTTACCGCGCCCTGCAGCTCGGCCCGGCCAGCGTGGTCGTGCCCATCGACAAGCTCAGCCTGCTCGTCACGGTCGCATGCGGCTGCCTGCTGTTCCGGGAACGGCTGGAGAAGCGCGCCTGGCTGGGGCTGGGCCTGATTACCGCGGGTACGGTCGCAATGGCGTTTCTGTAAGGCGAACGCCTTGCATTTTCCCGCGATGAGTGGTAAAATATGAAAAGCCGTACATGAACGCACGGCGGTCCGGGAATAGTAATAAAACAGACAATTGTCATAAAGGAGTCTTATCATTATGAGCGACGCATGCACACATGATTGTTCCACCTGTTCCGCAAACTGCGACAGCCGCGAAAACAGCCCGAAGAGCCTACTGGAAAAGCCCCACGCGCTCAGCAGCGTGAAAAAGGTGATCGGCATCGTCAGCGGCAAGGGCGGGGTCGGCAAATCCCTCGTCACCTCCCTGCTCGCCGTTCACATGCAGCGGGAGGGATACCACGCCGGCATCCTCGACGCCGACCTGACCGGCCCGTCCATCCCGCGCGCGTTCGGGCTCAAGTCCAGGGCCGAAATGTCGGAGCAGGGCCTCTATCCGGTGCGCAGCACGACGGGCATCGACATCATGTCCCTCAACCTGCTGACCGAGGACGAAACCGATCCCGTGGTCTGGCGCGGCCCGGTGATCTCCGGCTTTGTCAAGCAGTTCTGGACCGACGTGATCTGGGACAATATCGACTTTCTGTTTGTGGACATGCCTCCGGGAACGGGCGACGTGCCGCTGACCATATTCCAGTCCCTGCCGGTGGACGGCATCATTGTCGTCACCTCGCCGCAGGACCTCGTCTCCATGATCGTCTCCAAGGCGCTTAAAATGGCGAACATGATGCACATCCCCGTGCTCGGCATTGTGGAGAATATGAGCAGCGTCAAATGCCCCGACTGCGGCAGGGAAATCCCCATTTTCGGCGAGAGCAAGCTCGGCGCGCTCGCGGAAAAGTTCGGCATTGAGCACACGGCGCGCATCCCCATCGACCCGAACATCGCCGCGGCGGTCGACAGCGGCAGGATCGAGACGATCGACTGCGAGCAGCTTCGCGACACGGCAGTGCTGCTGGGCGGCCTGCTGAAAGACTGAGTGCCATGAAAAGCGGCTTTTTGCAAAGCCGCTTTTTTCTTTGTGGCGCAGCCGGGGGAGAGAGAATACATATATGAACAAGGTCATCGGGGTGTTCGCCCATGTGGACGCGGGCAAAACCACCCTTTCGGAACAGCTCCTGTACCGTGCCGGCGCGGTCCGCGCGCCCGGCCGGGTGGATGAAAAGACCTCCGTGCTGGACGCGGCGGACGTGGAGCGGCAGCGCGGAATCACCGTTTTTTCCGGGCAGGCCCGCTTTGTCTTCGGCGGGAACACATACTATCTGCTCGACACGCCCGGCCACGCCGATTTTACGGCGGAAATGGAGCGGGCGCTGCGGATTATCGACTTTGCCGTGCTCGTCGTAAGCAGTGCGGAGGGGATTCAGGCCCACACCGAAACCATATGGCGCATGCTGCGCGCCGCGGGCGCGCCCGTATTCCTGTTCCTGAACAAAACGGACCGGGCGGGCGCGGACCCCGGCCGCGTATACGCCGAGCTGCGCGCGCGCTTTTCACC
Organism: uncultured Eubacteriales bacterium; assembly: GCA_905209135.1. GTDB lineage: Bacteria > Bacillota > Clostridia > Oscillospirales > UMGS1783 > UMGS1783. The sequence goes on along the minus strand of CAJLRT010000218.1, from coordinate 962 downwards.
GGATATTACGGACATGGACGCCGGCTTTACCCCGGAAGTGCTGACGGCGCTCGCCGAACGGGACGACGAATTCCTGGAGGCCTATCTGGGCGGCGAGCCGGACGAGGCCGCGGCCCTTGCGGCGGCGCGGCGGCTGGTCGGCGCGGGCCAGCTGTTTCCCTGCCTGCGGGGCGCGGCCCTGCGCGGCGAGGGAGTGGACCGGCTGCTCCGGGCGCTGGACGGGCTGACTGAAACGCATTATGACGCCGCCGCCCCCTTCGGCGCGACGGTATACCGCGTCGCGCACGACGGGAAGGGCAGCCGCGTCGCCTTTTTCAAGGTGCTCAGCGGCGCGGTGCAGGCGCGCGACAGCGTCGGCGGCGAGAAGATACAGGAACTGCGCCTGTACCAGGGCGGCCGGTACGAGCAGGTGCAGCGGGCGGAGGCCGGCATGCTCTGCGGCGCCGTCGGGCTGGACAGCGCGCGGCCGGGCATGGGAATCGGGCCGCGGGGCGCGGCGGCGGCCTGTGAGACCGTGCCGGCGCTGACGTTCGGCGTGACGGCGGAAAACGCGGAGCTGTACGCCCTGCACGAGGCGCTGCGCACCCTGGAGAACGAAGACCCCGCGCTGGGCGTGACGCTTGCCGACGGACGGCTGCGCGTCCAGTGCATGGGGCCTGTGCAGACGGAGATTCTGGAGCAGGCGCTTTGGGAGCGGTTCGGTATCCGCGCCGCGTTCGGCGACTGCCGCGTGTCCTACCGCGAGACGATTGCGGCCCCCGTGGTCGGCTACGGGCACTACGAGCCGCTGCGCCATTATGCGGAGGTGCATCTCTTGCTCGAGCCGGGAGAGCGCGGCAGCGGGATCACGTTTGCGTCCGGCCTGTCCGCCGATGTGCTGGACCAGAACTATCAGAGCCAGATCGAGCAGACCGAGATCGGAAGAGCGTCGTGTAGGGAAAGAGTGTAGATCTCGGTGGTCG
>CAJLRT010000217.1 GCA_905209135.1 uncultured Eubacteriales bacterium | reverse complement strand
ATCTGTGTTGCCGGCGTAGTCGATCATGCGCACGCTTTCCTTCATCAGGCCGTGGTATCGCCTGGGCTGCAGCGCACCGTCGTCCGACGCGCTGCCGACCGCATAGCGGGTCTTCCCCGTCCTGTCGACGCGCTTATACAGGCGCAGTTCCTTGATATCCCTCGAAATCGTCGCCTGCGTCACGTCAAATCCGTTCTCGTTGAGGCGCGCAAGAAGCTGTTCCTGCGTCTCGATCGGCTCGGACTGGACGAGTTCCAGAATTTTCAGGTGCCGGTGTCGTTTCAAATGAATCCCTCCCCATCGGTTGCCAGCTTCTGGTTGAGTATTTTATAAAAATTCATGTTTTTCAGCTTGATGAGCCGGGTGACGCTCCGGGAACGGCGGACTTCGACCGTGTCGCCGTCGCGCAGCTTGAGCGTTTCAAACCCGTCTATGGTGAGGTAGGTGTCCTTATCCGCGAGGTTTTGCAGCGTGACCGCTATTTCAGCGTCCCTGGAAAAGACGATGGGCCGCGCCACAAGCGAATGCGGGCAGACCGGGGTCATGATGATCGCCTCCATGCTCGGCTCCAGAATCGGGCCGCCGGCGGACATGGAATAGCCGGTCGAACCGGTGGGCGTGGACAGGATAATCCCGTCCGCGCGGTAATTGGACACGCGGTCGCCGCCAGCGGCGACGTGCATATCAATCAGGCGGGCGATGACGCCCTTGGAGATCACCGCGTCGTTGAGCGCGATGGATTTGAATACGGTGCGGCCGCCGCGGCGCACGCGCACGCCGAGCATGAGCCGTTTTTCTATGGCGAACTGCCCGGACAGGAGCCGGGACAGCATTTCGATTTCGTTGTATTCCAGCTCGGCCATATAGCCGATTTTGCCGAAGTTGATGCCCATGATGGGCTTGCTGTGCCGCGCCGCTTCATGCGCGATCCGAAGCAGCGTGCCGTCGCCGCCCAGCGTGACGACGCAGTCGGCCAGGCTGAAGATGTCGGCGCGCGGCACGGACACGACCCCGTCCGTCCGCGGGAGCGCGAATTCAGGGCTTGTGTACACCTGCGCGCCGCTCTGCACGAGAAACTCGCAGATGCGGCTGCTGTAAAAGAGATCGGGGTCCTTTTCCGGGTTGGGCAGCAGTCCAATCTTATTCATTCTGATCGCCTCCACGCAGGGCCGCATGGGCCTGCTCTACGACTTGGTCGATATGGATTTCACCGGCTTGGCCCGCCTGGCCGCGCAGCCAGAGCAGAAACTCAATATTGCCCTTGGGGCCCTTGACGGGAGAATAGGCAAGGCCGGCGGGAGAAAAGCCGTTTTCCGCACAGAAAGCGGTGATATCGCGGAGCACGGACGCATGCACGGACGCGTCGCGCACCACGCCGTTTTTGCCCACCTCCGCGCGGCCGGCCTCAAACTGCGGCTTCACGAGGGCTACGGCCTGCGCGCCGGGCCGCAGGAAGCGGCGCACGACGGGGAGCACGAGTTTGAGGGAGATAAAGGAAACGTCGACGCTCGCAAAATCAATGGGTTCGCCCACCTCGTTTTCGGTGAGGCCGCGCACATTGGTGCGTTCCAGGTTCACCACCCGCGGATCGCTGCGCAGGGACCATGCGAGCTGGCCGTAGCCGACGTCCACACAGTAGACCTTCGCCGCGCCGCTGCGGAGCATGCAGTCGGTAAAACCGCCGGTGGACGCGCCCACATCCATGCACACCGCGCCCGTGAGATCCAGCCCGAACGCCTCTACGGCGCGGGCGAGCTTGAGCCCGCCGCGGCTGACATAGGGGCAGGTTTCACCGCGCAGCTCGATTGCCGCGTCGGCGGCGACGAGCGCGCCCGCCTTGTCCACCCGCTGGCCGGACACATATACAAGCCCCGCCATCAGCGCGCTCTGCGCGCGCTGCCTGCTCTGCGCAAGGCCGCGCTCCACAAGTAGCTGGTCGATACGCCGTTTTTCGCTCATAGCTTGCACTCCCTCATACAGAAACCGGCGATTCCCGGCCCGTCCAGGCCCAGCCGCGCGCGCAGAAGCGCGGGCGCGCCGTGTTCGACAAACCCGTCCACGGCGACTGTTTTCACAACAGCCGGCGTGTCCGAAAGCAGCGCGGCGAGACGCTCGCCCACCCCGCCCGCGCGCATGGACTCTTCGACAGCCACGACATAGCGGTATTCCCGCAGCAGGCTGTGCAGGCCGTCCGGCAGCGGCGAGACGCGGTTGAGCTTGTAAAGCGCCGGGCCGTATTCCGAAAGCAGCGCGCACGCGTCAAGCGCGTCCGCCGTCTCCCTCCCGTAGCTGACAAGGGCGAGGGTCTTCCCCGCCGGTTCGCGCAGGACGGACACGGGCTCGTGCATCCGGTCCACACCCCGGAAACAGGCCGGTTCGCCGCCGCGCGGATAGCGCACGGCAACCACGCCTTCGTATTGGTACAGCGCCTGCTCCAAAGCGGTGCGCAGCTCGTCAAAGCTGGCGGGGCACAGAACGGTCACGCCCGGTATGCCGCACAGCAGCGGCACGTCGAACAGGCCCTGGTGGGTCTCTCCGTCGCCGCCCACAATCCCGGCGCGGTCCACGCCCAGCACGAGCTTCGTCCCGGACAGGGCGGCGTCGTGCAGCACCTGGTCGTAGGCGCGCTGGAGGAAAGTGGAATACACCGCGAATACGGGCAGGTACCCGCCCGCGCTCAGGGCCGCGGAAAAGGTGACGGCGTGCTGTTCCGCAATGCCGACGTCAAAGAACCGGGCGGGACAGGCGCGCTTGAACTGCTGCAGGCCGCAGCCGTCCGCCATGGCGGCCGTGACGGCGCAGATGCGCTCGTCTTTTTCGGCCAGATGCAGCAGCGCGCCGCCGAACGCCGCCGAAAAGTCCGGCTCGCCCGGCGATTCGCAGACGCCGGTCTCGGCGTCGAAATGCGGCGCGCCGTGGAAGGTGACGGGGTCGTGTTCCGCGGCGGAAAAGCCGCGCCCCTTTTTGGTGACG
>CAJLRT010000216.1 GCA_905209135.1 uncultured Eubacteriales bacterium | reverse complement strand
CGGCGCCCACCGAGCTCTACACTCTTTCCCTACACGACGCTCTTCCGATCTGCCTCCGGCCAGGTCTGTTCGATGGCGCTGCGCAGAACCGCCCAGGACGCGTCCCCCGTCTCGGAGACGGCGGAGGGCGGGTTGCTCAACGTATCGGTCAGCCGGATATCGCCGTCGCCGATGACGCCGCGCAGATATTCCAGCGCGCTCTCCGGCGTGTCCCCGCCGATCAGGCGCAGGTTTACGCCTATGCTGGCCCGGGGCGGCAGGACGTTGGGCGCGGCGCTGCCCTGCGCCTGCGTCACGGCGACGGTGGTGCGCATCAGGGCGTTGAGCTCGCCGCCGGTTTTGCGGCAGATCCTGTCCAGCAGGCCACGGAAGCACCAGAGGTTGGCGAAGATGACGCGGTAGAGCAGCGTGGAGTGCCGGCCCAGGGTGTCGAACATCTCGGCGGCGGGCCTGGTAAGCCGGCCGGGGAAGGGATGGGCTTCCATGGCGACCACGGCCTTTGCCAGCTTGCCGAGCAGGGTATGCGGCGGCGGCGTGGACGCGTGCCCGCCGGCGCTCTCGGCGGAGAGGGTCAGGTTCATCATGCCCTTCTCCGCGATGCCGACCAGGGCGCAGGGGCGTTCGACGCCCGGGAACACGTTCTCGACCACGGCGCCGCCTTCGTCTACCACGAGCGCGGGCGTGACGCCGCGGCGGTGCAGTTCCTCCACAATGGCGGGCGCGGTCGCACCGTTGACCTCCTCATCGCCCGCAAAGGCCATATACAGGTCGTTTTCCGGGACAAAGCCCTTGTTGATCCAGGATTCGACGGCCTCCATGACGGCGCAGAGCGTGCTCTTTGTGTCGAGCGTGCCGCGGCCCCAGAGTACGCCGTCCTCTATTATGCCCTCAAACGGCGGCTTGCTCCAGGACTGCGCGTTGGCGGGGACCACGTCGTAATGGGACATAAGCACGGTCGGGCGCGCTTCGCTCCTGCCCTTCCAGCGGTAGAGCAGGCCGTTGTCGCCGATATGGTCGAGCGTGCAGGCGCTGTGGATACCCGGATACCGCTCGGCGAGCAGGGAGCGGAACTTTTCAAACTCGGCCTCGTCGATCGCGGCCTTGTCATAGGATGAGACCGTCCTGCACTGAATCATCCGGCGCAGGGACTCGGCGGCCCGCGCCCCGTCGACTTCAACGGGCGCGGACGACGGCCTTTCCTGCCGCAGGGGCTTGAAACGCGAAGCGCGGATAAGGATTACGCACAGAAACACGAGCAGGGCCGCGGGAATCAGAAGCAGCAGCCACCACATGGAAAACGCCACCTTTCAAATATTTATAATTTATTGTGCTTGTACAGGATGCGCGAGACGGTCAGCGCGATAATCGCGCCGACGGGCACGAGCACGCCCACGGAATTGGCAAGGCTCGGCACAAGGATAAACAGCACCACCATGAAGATGAGCGGGGCGAGCGCTATTTTCCAGTTCTTGGAGACGTATACGACGGCAAGCCCGCCGAACAGGGCCGGCAGGATATTGTCAAACGCCGGCGCCATGGTCTCCGACTGCAAAAATGGCTCCAGAAACGACAGGCACAGCACGCCCAGCGCGATGACGGCCGTCGTCACAATCGCCGAGACGGCGATGGCGATGGTGGAGACGACTTCGCCCTCCTCCGTGCCGGGTTTTACGTCGGCCGCCTCCATGGCGTTGAGGGCGCAGGGGACTTTCAGGTTGCTCAGGTTGCCCGTTACGAAGCCGAGATAGGAACCGCCCGTTCCCAGCATGGGCACATATGTAATGAGCTCGATCACGGCGATGGTCCAGAAAATGGGCGCAACGCCAAGCAGGCCTTTGAGGACGTTCGTGACGGGCGGCCACGCGTCAAAATACACGCAGATGCCGACGGGCACCAGCAGCAGCATCACAACGGCGCAGACCGTCCAGATCCGGCCGTAAAAATGGGTCGCGTCGTAATAGCTTCTCTTCTTGCCCATTTTTTCAACCTCCTATGATGGATTCGACAAGCCGGGTGATGGGGATGGACAGCGCCATCGCCCCCAGCATGCTGATAGGCAGGGCAAAATCCTGCAGCCAGCGGGCCTTGAATTTTTTCACAAGCAGGCCGCAAACCAGCATAATCAGCGCCGAGGCGATCATCACAAAGACGGGGACCCAGCCGATCAGACCCTCGCGGATGGTGGCGAACACCACGCCGAGAAAGGCCGAGATCATGCCGAGAAACAGCGCGCTCATAAAGATTTCGCCCCATTTCTCATCCTTGCTCTTGAGCCGGACCAGCCCCTTCTCCACCCGCTTGCCGATAATGGGCAGCAGGACGATGCTGGGCATGATCCCGAGCGTCATGACCCAGGAGATGCCGGCGTAGGTGCGCGCGTCGGTGATGATCTGAGAGATGTTCGCGCCGAAAGCGCGCGCGGCTGTTTCCGCCGCCGTCGTCTCATAGGTCAGCGCCCCGATTACGCTCAGGCGCAGCCAGGGCAGAGGCAGGCCCAGGGCCTTGGACAGGGCGATGACGCCCAGGAGGATGGCCACGGCCGGCGCGATGGTGTACAGGGCGGTACTCGCCACAATCTTCTTCAGCCGCCGCCTGTCCATGTTCAGCGCGGCGGCGCGCTTCCAGGCACGGACAAAGAAAAAAACGGATTCCGCGATCACGAATACAATCACGACCGCTACGATGCAGTACATAAAAGCTGCGTTGGGATTAAACGTTGCAGGCAAGGGGGGAACCTCCTTTGCATTTTTTTGCTGCCGGATATTGATACCTATTATAACAGATTGTTCACATAAATTCAATATTTTCTGCAATTTGTACGCGCTGTGCGCCGCTTTTCATATTCCGGCGCGGGGCGCGGCGGGAACTGCATCACGGGCGCGGGGCGGTTGGGGCGCGGGCAGGCGAGCCGGAGGGATGCGCGGGTGGCCGTTATGTACTGACAGTCAATGCTCGTACGGATGCATCTTCAAAGTTTGGAGC
>CAJLRT010000215.1 GCA_905209135.1 uncultured Eubacteriales bacterium | reverse complement strand
GAGGACGGCGCGACGCACCAGTGCTTTGAGGATATCGCGCTCATGCGCGTTCTGCCGGGCATGACGGTGCTCAGCCCCTGCGACGCGCACGCCACGGAAGCGCTGCTGCGCGCAGCCGCAGCCCTCAACGGCCCCACCTATACGCGGCTCGGCCGGCTGCCGGTGCCCCTCGTCTACCCGGAGGATGTAAAAATGGAAATCGGCAAGGGCTATACCCTGCGCGACGGCGACGATATCGCAATCATCACCACCGGGCTCATGGTGGCCGAATCGCTTAAGGCGGCCGATGAACTCAGCGCCGCAGGCGTTCATGCGCGCGTGATCGACATGCCCACCATCAAGCCCCTGGACCGCGAAATCGTACTCAAGGCCGCGCGGGAAACCGGCCTGATTCTCACAGCCGAGGAACACAGCGTCATCGGCGGCCTGGGCGGCGCGGTGTGCGAGCTGCTCAGCGAGGAGTATCCCTGCCGGGTCCGGCGTATCGGCGTGCAGGACAAGTTCGGCAAATCCGGTCCTGCGCGGAAAGTGCTGGAAATGTACGGGCTGTGCGCGGACAACATCGTCAAGACGGCGAAGCAGATGCTTGGAAAATAAAATGCAAAGGCCGGGACATACACAGGCCGGTCCCAAACAATTCGCATATAAGTTACGGTGCATCCCCGCAAAGAGGATGCACCGTTTTTTATACTGCAAAGCGATTCCGGCAGGAGCAAGTTATCTCTGCGTTTCAAGCACAGCGTTTTTATAACTCACAGCAATATGACTTGGCACAAACACAGCCGCTGCAATGCAAAGCGGCCAATAGTGGCTCAAAACTCCGCTTACAAGAAAAAGCAGTGACGGAATAACAGATAATGCCAACGCCCTGAAAACATTGTTCTTTTTAAAAAGGACAATCCAAAGCAGGCAATATGCCGCCGATAACAGAATATCTAAAATGATATAGGCTGCGAAAGCCTTGTCTGAGGAAAATCTGAAACCGCAGCCGGGAATAACCAGCACCATAAGACCAAGGCAGCCAAATCTTCCGATTTTCTCAAAGGTTTCCACCACCCTGTTTCTCCATACATTGCAGAATCCATCCTTGTTTTTTATTGCAAACACGATGTTGGGAATCATAATGACAAGTATAAAAACAAGCCCATATATATTTATGTAATTCACCTGCTTTTCCTCCGCAAATTCACAGGTATCTGTTCAGCGCAAAGCCCCGTCCTACGGCTCCAGAAAGCCCTGGCGGATGGAGTCGTTCACAATGAACTCCACCATGGGCCACAGCGCCGGCGTGCCGGCGCGCACCATATCCATCCGCTTATACACGTCCGCGCTCGTCACGCGGCCGAGCTTCCAGGTGTGTCCTCCGGTGAGGTAGTTGTTGAGCAGCGGCTGGATACGGTCCATTGCGGCCGCATATTTCGCGTCCGGCGTTTCCATCGCGTCAAACTCCTCCCACAGGCCGCGGCAGAACGCACCCTGCTCTTCGGGGAGCAGGGAAAACAGCCGGTCGGCCGCCGCACGCTCCCGCTCCAGCTTGCCCCTGTTCGCCTCCGGGTCGTAGCAAAACGCGTCGCCCGCATAAATCTCGACCATGTCGTGCACAAGCGCCATCTGCAGCACGCGGCACAGGTCCACCTCCGCGCTGTGGGCATATTCAAACAGGATCATGCCGGCAAGCGCGAAATGCCACGAGTGCTCCGCGTCGTTTTCCCGGCGCGAACCGTCGGCAAGCAGCGTCTGCCGCAGCACGTTTTTCATCTTATCGGCCTCCGCCAAAAACGTCATCTGCCTGCGCAGCCTTTCCTCATCCATATCCAAATCCCCCTTTTTTTACATTATACGTCCGCAAACGGCAAAAAGGCAAGCGAATTTTCACCGCGCGCTTGCGCCGCCGCGCGCAATTTTGTATAATGAAAGAAAAGTTTGGGGAGGTACGAACATGCAGCAGCTGCGGGAACCCGTGCTGGAAGCGCTGGCACGGCTTGGGATCGCCTATGAAATGGTAGAGCATCCGCCCATGTTCACAACGGACGATATGCAGGCGTTCGGAATCGGTGCGCGCGGGCAGATACTGAAAAATTTATTTTTGCGGGATGCAAAGGGAAAGCGCCATTTTCTCGTGGTTACCGCCTCGGAAAAAAAGGCGGATCTGGACGCGCTGCGCGAGGCGCTCGGCAGCACGCGGCTCAGCTTCGGCTCGGCTGAACGGCTGATGCGCTGCCTGCACACGACGCAGGGCTCCGTATCCCCTTTCGCCGTTTTGCACGACAGGGACAACGCCGTCGAAGTGGTGTTTGACAAGGCGCTTGCCGGCCTTGCGCGCGCGGGAGCGCATCCCTGCGACAACACGGCCACGCTTTGGCTGGCGTTTGCGGACATCGAACGCTTTGTCCGCGATACGGGACACGAAATTACATATGTAGAAATATAAAAACAAAGCGCCGCTAGATGCGGCGCCTGTTTTTTGCCCCAAAATTAAAGAGCTTTATCCGGTTTTCGTCATAAAACATCCAGACTGCGGCAATTCAATCGCATGGACGCATCCATGGGAATCTCTGCCCGATGGCGCGGACGGCATGCGACTTTGCCTTGACAGTCCGCCTGGAAGGGACTTCTGCGGGCTCAAAAAATTACCGGTGGTCAGACACCAATCTTCAGCCCGTGCCTTCCGCTTGTAAATATACATTTACAACAACAGTATATTCGTTTGCTTTTCCCGTAGCTTTCTCCGCCACATTTCCACGACGAAACACCGGCGATACAAACCTTTTGGAAAGGTTCAATCCTATTATGTGCATTTCGGCGTGTATCTTGCATGCCAAGTTTTTCAATTCGACATTTTTTGCGGCGGATTAAAATAACGCCGGGACAAACGCGCGCGGCAAAACAGAATGCGCCGCACCAAGAGGGCGGGACGCAAATCGTCCCGCCCTCTTGTTTTTTTCATAATCAATCCTGTTCCACAATCATCCCGTCGGCAATGGTGCAGGTGCGGTCACACCCGTCCGCAACGG
>CAJLRT010000214.1 GCA_905209135.1 uncultured Eubacteriales bacterium | reverse complement strand
CTCCGCAGCGGCGAGGTACAGGCGGCGGTACACCTCGCAGTAGCGGTCCACGTCTACCGGAAGCCTGGCCAGCGCGCCGTGGAAATTGAAAACGCGCGCGCCCATCACTGATGCGGTATGAAAGTATTTTTTATACAGCTCGACGCTCTCGTCGGTCCTGCGGCCGTATTCGGAAAAGAAATAGAACGATTCGGCAAAGGAGGTATACGGATGGTAGGCGACGATTTCCATCCCGTACTCCCGCGCAAGGTCGCCCGTGCGCTTTCCAAAATCCGCGCCGCTCTCCACCTCCGAGTTCACGAACACTTCGAGAACCCGAAAGCCAAGAGCGGCGCTGCGCTTGACGGCCGATTCTATTAATTCCGGATAGAAGCTCGCAGTGGATATTCCGAGTCTCATACGGGCTTCCTCCCCCTTTTTGCATGCCGGCGGCGTGTAGTGCCGGGCGGGCTTATACGAACAGTTCGGGCTTCACGCCGAGGACCGACGCGTTGGCCTCCAGCAGCGGCTGAATCTGGCCAAGAACAAACTCCTCCGTCTGCTCCGGGGCGCGCCCCGTATACTGCTCCGGCGTAAGAATAGCCTCAATTTCCTGGCGGGACAGGCCGAACGAGGAATCCGCCGCAATTCTGCTGATCAGGTCGTTTTCCAGCCCCAGCTGTTTGACCTGGCGCGCGGCCTCCATTGCGTGCGCCCGGATCTTTTCGTGCAGTTGCTGCCGGTCGCCGCCGCGTTTTACGGCCTGCATCATAATATTTTCGCTCGCCATAAACGGCAGCTCGTTTTTGACGCGCTGGGCGATCACCTTCGGATACACGACGATTCCATCCGCGACGTTGATGTAGATATTGAGAATCGCGTCTACGGCGAGAAACGCTTCGGCCACGGCGATCCGCTTATTTGCGGAGTCGTCCAGCGTGCGCTCAAACCACTGCACCGAAGCGGTCACGGCGGGATTGACCGCCGCCTGGATCACATACCGCGCCAGCGCGCAGATACGCTCGCAGCGCATGGGATTGCGCTTATAGGGCATGGCGGAGGAACCGATCTGGTTCTTTTCAAACGGCTCCTCGATCTCCTTCAGGCCGGCGAGCAGGCGCATATCGTTGGCAAATTTGGAAGCGCTCTGCGCGATTCCGCTCAGGACGCCCAGCACGTAGGCGTCCACCTTGCGGGAATAGGTCTGCCCCGACACGGGCACCGTGCCGGAAAAGCCCATCTTTTCCGCGATCAGCGCGTCGAGCCGCTTTACCTTTTCCGCGTCCCCGTCAAAGAGCTCCATAAAAGAAGCCTGGGTTCCGGTTGTACCTTTGGACCCGAGCAGCTGCAGAGAATCGATTCTGTGCTCCAGCTCTTCAAAGTCGATGAGCAGCTCGTTGAGCCACAGCGCGGCGCGCTTGCCGACCGTGGTGAGCTGCGCGGGCTGCAAATGGGTGTAGGCCAGGCAGGGCAGATCCTTGTACTGCAGCGCGAAAGAGGCCAGCTTATCCATAACGGTGAGCAGCTTCGTCCGAATGAGGCGCAGCCCTTCGCGCATGACGATTACGTCGGTATTGTCGCCGACATAGCAGGACGTTGCGCCGAGATGGATGATCCCCTTTGCCTTGGGACACACCTCGCCGTATGCGTACACATGCGCCATGACGTCGTGGCGCACCTGGCGCTCGCGCGCCGCGGCGACCTCATAGTCGATATTCTCGATATTTTCGCGCATCTGGGCAATCTGCTCGTCTGCAATCGGCAGGCCGAGCTGCTGCTCCGCCTCCGCCAGCGCAACCCACAGCCGGCGCCAGGTGCGGAATTTGCAGTCGTCCGAAAACAGATACTGCATCTGCTCGCTCGCATACCGGGTGCTCAGCGGGCTTTGGTAACCGTCTCTCATATTTTATCAGTCCTTCATCAGTTTTTCGATCGCCGCGCGCTTGACGCACAGGCAGAACAGGTGCATGGCCGTCTGCAGCTCGCTCACCGGCGGGAAAGAGGGCGCGATGCGGATGTTCTTGTCCTCCGGGTCGTTCTGGTACGGGTAGGTCGCGCCGGCGGAGGTCATGATTACGCCGGCCTCTTTCATGAGCTGAACGGTGCGCTTGGCGCAGCCCGGCATGGTATCAAAGGAGACAAAGTACCCGCCCTTCGGTTCGGTCCAGCTTCCAATGCCCAGGCCGCGCAGTTCGTTGTTCAGCGCGCTGAGCACGGCGTCGAATTTCGGTTTGAGAATGGCCGCCTGCTTCTGCATATGGCTGTGCACGGCTTCCAGATTCTCGAAGAAGCGGATGTGCCGAAGCTGGTTGAGCTTGTCGGGACCGATGGTCTGATAGAACATCTGCGCCTTGATCAGCCCGACGTTTTCCAGGCTTGCCGCGATGCAGGAGATGCCCGCGCCGGGGAAGCAGAATTTCGATGTGGAGGCAAATTCAAATACAATGTTCTCGTTCCCGGCCTCTCTGGCATAGTCGAAAATATTGGCGATTTCAATCCGCTCGTCCGTGAGATGGTGTACGACATACGCATTGTCGTAAAAAATCCGGAAGTCCGGCGCGGCGGGCTTTAAGCCGGCCAGGCGGCGGATGGTCTCGTCGGAATAGACGATGCCGGAGGGATTCGAATATTTCGGTACGCACCAGATACCTTTGATATCCGCATCAGCCGCCACAAGGCGCTCCACCATGTCCATGTCCGGCCCGTTCTCGTCCATTGGTATATTAATCATTTCAAAACCAAAGTGCTCTGTCACCGCGAAGTGGCGGTCATAGCCGGGCACAGGGCAGAGGAACTTGCGGCCCGGGCACTCGCACCAGGGCTTCTCGGAGCCTACCACGCCGTGCGTCATGGCGCGGGCGACCGCGTCGTACATCAGGTTCAGCGAGGAATTGCCGCCGACAATGATATTCTCCGGCTGCAGGCGCAGAATGTCTGCAAAGAGCTTCTTTGCGCCGGGCAGGCCGTCCAGCCCGCCGTAGTTGCGGGTATCGACGCCGCCGCACATGCAGTCCTCATTGGTCTGCAGGACCGTGAGAATC
>CAJLRT010000213.1 GCA_905209135.1 uncultured Eubacteriales bacterium | reverse complement strand
CACTCTTTCCCTACACGACGCTCTTCCGATCTCGGCTTTTGAAAAAGCAGAACACGCCCGACATTGAGGATATTGTCGCGGAGTACGACGCGCACTTTGCCTATAAAACAGCCGACGGCTTTACCGAAGAGGAAGTGGCCGCAAAACTCGGCAGCCCGGCGCAGATTGCGGAGCAGTTTGAGCAGGCGCAGGCCGGGGCGCGGCGCATGGGGTGCGGCGTGCTCAAGTTCGGATTCGGGCTGCTGGATTTCGTCCTTGCGCTTGTGTTTACCGTGCTGTACGGCTGGGTGATCGCGCTCGGCGCGTTTGCCGCGGCGCTGGCCGCCGCCGGGCTTGGCGTCATGTTCCAGTACAGCGCGCTGCCCGCCGCGCCGCTGTTCGCCGCAATCCCGCTCGGACTTTCGCTCATTGCGCTGGGCGTGCTCGCCGCCGTCGCATGCGTTTACAGCCACCTGTACGTGGTTGAGTGGGCCAGGGCGTTCCTGCACTTCCAAAAAAACTGTATCAGCGGCGCATACAGGCCCGGGCCCGGCTTCCATCCGTCCGTCACGCCCCGGCGCAGGCGCAGGCTGCGCAATACGGCCATTGTGTCCCTGACGGTATTCGGGGTGCTGTTTGTGGCAAGCTTTATCGCGCTGTGCGCCTATACCGGCACCTTTGAATTCTGGCATGCGCTGCGCTGGTTCGTCTAAATGCCTGACAGCAGAAAAAGGACAGAAACGGTTCGTTTCTGTCCTTTTTTGCCGGTGCGCGCAGGCGGCGAAGCAGCGCAGGCCTTTGCGCCTGTTTTCCGCGGCCTATTGAAAGGGCGCAAAATCCGCGGTATAGAAGCCGGTGCGGATATGCGACATCGGGACGGCGCGGCCCGTGAAATCCGCAAACGCGGCGGCAAGCTGATGCGGGCCTGCCGAGCCGTCCGAAGAACAGGGCAGCAGATAGCGGACGAGCAGCGCTTCCCCGTCCACCGACGTTTCCAGCCGGGCGGCGAGCTGTTTGAGGTCGATCTCATGTTCGCCGCGCTTGCTCTTTTTCACCGTTACAACACTGGGCTGGTCCCAGAACGCGGCAAACGCCGACGCGCTGCCGGCGGGCAGGGACGTTTCGTACTCCGCGAAGGCGATTTCTTTCAGTTCCCGCTGCGGCGGGGCGGCCTGCACGACGCGCAGCCCCGACGGAAGCTGGCCGCTCAGGCGCTCAGCAAGGCCGGCCGGTTCCGCATCGGCGCTGAGCAGCACGTCCAGCGGCTCGCGCAGGCCCGCTACGCCCAGCGGGAGCGGCTGGCCGAACACGATGCGCGGATGCGGGTTAAACCCCTCGGAATAGCGGACGGGAACGCCTGCGGCAAGCAGGGCGCGCAGAAAGGCGCGGTTGATATCAAGGTGCGAGAGAAAGCGGGAAAGGCCCGCCTTTTCAAAAAACAGACGGAGCTTATCCAACGCAGGCACCCCCTGTGATGTTACGAATTCCGCAGCCGGAGCAGGCGGTGAAGCAGTCGGGCGTCGTCTCGTTGCGGTAGGCCTTTTCGCGTTCGCGCAGGAAAAACGCCTTTGTCACGCCCACGTCGATTCTGTCCCAGGGCAGCGTTTCATCCAGGGCGCGCGGACGGTTGGCATAGTCCTGCGGGCTGAGGCCCTCGGCGGCGAAGGCGGCCGTCCAGTTCTCATAGGAGAAGCTCTCGCCCCAGCTGTCGAACCGGCTACCGAGCCGGTAGGCGCGCTCGATCACCCGCGCCAGGCGGCGGTCGCCGCGCGCAAATGCGGCCTCTATGACCGACGTGTGCGGGTCGTGCCAGCTCACGGACACTTTCCGGGTGCGGATGGCGTCCAGCAGAAGCTGCTGGCGGCGCGCGATTTCGTCCATGGTGAGCTGCGGCTCCCACTGGAATGGCGTGAAGGGCTTGGGCACAAAGGTCGCCAGGGACACGCTCACGCTGACGCTCTTCCCTTTCTGGCGTTCGGGCAGGCTATAGTAGAGGTTGACGATATCCTGCGCGAGTTTCGCGATGGCGAGGATGTCCTCGTCCGTTTCGGTGGGCAGGCCGATCATGAAATACAGCTTGACCGAGGTGTAGCCCTCCCTGAATGCGGCGGCGCAGGTATCCATGATCTCCTGTTCCGAAATATTTTTGTTGATCGCGTCCCTGAGGCGCTGGCTGCCCGCCTCCGGCGCAAAGGTCAGGCCGCTTTTCCGGATATCCTGCAGCGTTTCGAGAATATCCGGCGGGATATTGTCGATGCGCAGCGAGGGCAGGGAGAGGTTGATGTGCGCCGGGCCTGTCCACTGGTTGAGGTCGCGGAGCAGGGCCCCGATTTCCGGATGGTCGCTCGAGGAGAGCGAGAGCAGGGATATTTCATCGTAGCCCGTCATGGCGCACTGCTGGCGCGCGCACGCCTCCAGCACCGAACGGCTGCGGAACCGGGCGGGCCGGTAAATCATCCCGGCCTGGCAGAACCTGCAGCCGCGCACGCAGCCGCGGAACAGCTCCAGCGCGATGCGGTCGTGTATGGCCTGGACCAGCGGCACGACCGGCTTCTGCGGGATAAAACAGCGGTTCATATCCAGCACCACGGCGCGGCGCACCGCCGTCTCCGGCGTGATGCGCGCAACTGCGGCGCCGTCATACTCCACCGTATACAGCGACGGGACATACGCGCCCTCGATGGAGGACGCGCGGCGCAGGAATTCCTTTCGGGGCACGCCCTGCCGCTTGCACGCCGCGAACAGGTCCAAAACGGCGGGAATGCTGTCCTCGCCGTCGCCGACGAGCACAAGGTCGAAAAACGGAGCGACCGGCTCGCTGTTGACAACGCAGGGGCCGCCCGCTATGACGAGCGGGTCGTCCTCCCCGCGCTCGGACGCATAGAACGGAATGCCGCCCAGCTCCATCATCTGCAGGATACAGGTGTAGTTGAGCTCGAACTGGAGGCTGAAGCCCACAATGTCGAACTGTGAGATGGGGTCCTTGCTCTCCAGCCCGTACAGCGGCAGGCCGGCCGCGCGCAACTGCGCCTCCATATCCGCCGCCGGCGCAAACACGCGTTCGCACCAGGTGTCCGACCGCGCGT
>CAJLRT010000212.1 GCA_905209135.1 uncultured Eubacteriales bacterium | reverse complement strand
CATGAAGGCGAGGACGAGCGAGATACGGCCGGTCTGCGTAATGGTCTGATGAAAGCTCGAATGAATCCGCCCGTCGGCTCCGATCAGGCCGATGAATCCCTCTACATAGGTGGAGTTCAGTTTTGTCAGGCGGCGGTATTCCAGGATGCACTCGATAATCTCATGATAGCCGCGCAGACGCTCCAGCACATCCGCGTTTGTGGAATAGCCCGTTTTGGTTTTGGACAGCGCGGGCAGGCCCAGCTTGTTGAACAGGATATCGCCGAGCTGTTTTGTGGAGTTGATATTGAACGTTTCTCCGGCGTGAAAGTAGATTGTCTCGGTCAGCTCGTCAATCCGTTCCCGAAGCTGACTGCCGAAACTGGCGAGCTGGTCGCGGTCGAGCGTAAAGCCGACGTATTCCATGCGTGCGAGCACATGGATCAGCGGCATTTCAATTTCATAGTAGAGCCGGTCCATCTCCGTCTCACGGATTTTCTCGGCCATTTTGTCTCTTGCGTCTAAAAACAGCGCGCACATGGACGCGTGGTCCTCGGCCGTGACGGCGCACTGCTCGAACAGGATGTTCCCGAGCTGGTAGGAGCTCATGGAGGGATTGAGAACATAGGCCGCGATTTTCAAGTCAAAGGCAAGGCCCTGCACGTCAATCCCCTTTTTCATCATCCGGACAAGGAAAGGCTTTGCATCGTAGGTGACCTTTGATATGCCGGGATCGCCGAACAGGCCTGCGCAAAGCGCATCGTCCGGCTCCGTCCGGTACAGCGTCCCCCCGCAGCAGACGAACAGGTCCGGTCCGGACTCATAGAACGCGATCTCCCCCGCCTGCTCTGCCAGACGGAGCAGGTCCCGCCCCTCCACAGGCTCGGCGCTGATTACCGCCTTGTCCGCAGTTTTTGCCGACAGATCCAGCCGCTTGATCAGGGAATTGAAGTTGAGCCGCTTGAACAGCTGATACAGGGCGGCCTTGTCCGGCTGCTGAAGCATATACTCGGAAGAGGCAAGCGGTATGTCCACGCCGGTGTGAATGGTGACCAGGTCCCTGGACAAATAGGCGGATTCGCGGCCCTCCTCCAGCTTCTTCCGCTGTCCGGGCTTGATGGAGGGGTCGTCGATATGCGCGTACACCCCGTCCAGGCTGCCGAACTGCCGGATCAGGGCCAAAGCGCCCTTCTCCCCGATTCCCGGCACGCCGGGCACGTTGTCCGACGTATCGCCCATAATCGCTTTTACGTCGATCATCTGTTTGGGGGAAACGCCGTACTTTTCCTCAACGGCGGCGGTGTTGTATACCACCGTCTCGCTCCCGGTCGGCCGGCTGACGGACAAGAACACATTGGTGCGCTCGTTGATTAGCTGCAGCGAGTCCCTGTCCCCCGTTACGATGATACAGTCGTACCCATCCTGTGAATAGCGGTCTGTAAAAGTGCCGATAATGTCGTCCGCCTCAAACCCCGGTTTTTCCACGATGGGAATTTTTAAGAGGGCCAGCGCCTCTTTCGCGACAGACATCTGGCTTGCCAGTTCGTCCGGCATTCCCTTCCGCGTGGCCTTGTACTGGTCGTACTGCTTGTGCCGAAATGTCTTCTCCCGCATATCGAACGCCGCGGCGACGCAGTCCGGCCTCTCCTTTTCTATCAGCCCCAGCACGATGTTCAGAAAACCGTAGATGGCGCCGGTGGGCTGTCCGTCCGCAGTCGTCAGGGGCGGCATCCCGTAGAAAGACCGGTTCAGTATGCTGTTGGAGTCAAATACCATTAATTTCATGAAAACTCTCCCGAAATTCCGGCCGCTGAAGCGATACAGCAGACCGAAACCGCTTGTTTAAAATCGCTTGGAATCACTATCGTTATTATACCACAATTAATCGTTCTTGCAATCGCTTATTTTTTAGTAAGAGTTACAAATTAATTACAAATTACAGGAAATTTCGTCTTTTGGCTATCCTTTTTAGAAATAATAGTGTATAATAGAAATTAATTTACATAGGAGCAGAGGGAATGACTGAAGAACGGGCGGCACGGCATGTGGTCGGCGTCAATCCAACAACCGAATTACTCTCCAGCGGCTGTCCTGTGGACAGGCTGTATGTGGAGGAACACCGGTCCGGGCCGCAGATCCGGCGGCTGACCGCCATGGCCAAGGAGCGCGGAATTCCCGTCATACATACGACAAAGGCATACCTGGACCGCGTGAGCGAAGGCGCTGTTCACCAGGGCGTCGCCGCAGTGGCTGCGGAAAAGGAATACTGCAGTGTGGACGATATTCTGCAATACGCAGCGCAGCGCGGCGAGCCGCCGTTTCTGCTGATCCTTTCCGAGATTATGGACCCGCACAACCTCGGCGCCATCATCCGGTCGGCCGAGGGCTGCGGTGCGCATGGCATCATTGTCCCTGCGCGGCGAAGCGCGCCGCTGTCCTCTGTTGTGGCAAAGACATCCGCCGGCGCGCTCGAACACATGCGTATCGCCCGCGTGACCAATCTCGCCGCCGCCATTGACGGCCTGAAAAAAAGCGGCGTCTGGGTATACGGCGCGGCAGACGGCAGCGCCGCCCTCTACACCGACACAGACCTGCGCGGGCCGCTGGCGCTCGTCATCGGGAACGAGGGCGCGGGAATCGGCAAGCTTGTACGCGAAAAATGCGACGGCCTTGTGCGCATTCCCATGGTCGGCAGCGTCAGCTCCTTAAACGCATCCGTCGCCGCAGGCGTACTGCTCTATGAAGCGCTCCGGCAGCGGAATTTACGAACATAATTCTCAACTATATATAAATATTAAAACCTTGGGGGTCCTGTATTTATGGCAGAGCATGATTTTCTGGATTCGATTCTGAACGATATCGGCGGCACAGCCGGCAAGACGAAGAAGTCGTCCGCCGATGAATTTCTTCTGGACGACATACTGAAAGAGTTCGGCGTGCTGAACGACGCGTCCTCCGACCGCGCGAAACGCGGATCGGACAAGACGGCGCCCACAGCGCCGCCGGCAGCGGCCGGCGCGGAAAGCACGCCGGCAAAGGCTGCTGCGGTACCGGCGGAGCCTGTAAAACAGCCGGCAGAGGCGCCGGCGCAAAAGGCCGCAAAGGCCGATGCTC
>CAJLRT010000211.1 GCA_905209135.1 uncultured Eubacteriales bacterium | reverse complement strand
GTGCTGCTCGACCCGGGCGAGACGCCGATGGAAAACACGCGGTTCCTGCTGTTCCTTTCGGCTGTGATTAAGGCGGTGGACGACTACGCCGACCTGCTCCGCTTCTCCATTGCCGTGCCGGGCAACGACCTGCGGCTCGGCGGCAACGAGGCGCCGCCCGCCATTGTGTCCGTATTCCTGGGCGACGAGCTGGAAAGCGTGGTGGACTCGATTGTAAGCGGCGGCGCGCACGTGGTGCGCGACGGAAACGCGCTGAAAACCGGCGTTTCCTCCCTGCCCCCTCTGCCCAAGGACAACACTGACCGAAACCGCACCTCTCCCTTTGCTTTCACCGGCAACAAGTTTGAGTTCCGCATGTGCGGATCTTCGGCCTCCGTGGCGGATTCCTGCACCGTGCTCAACGCGATTGTGGCGGACACGCTGCGCGGGTTTGCGGAGGAGCTGGAGGCGGCGAACGGTTCGGCCGCGGCGCTGCTGACCCTGATTAAGCGCACGCTGACCGAGCACCGCCGGATTATTTTCAACGGCAACAACTACTCTGAAAAATGGGTGGAGGAGGCCGCACGGCGCGGACTGCCCAACTTTGGCTGCGCTGTGGACGTAATCCCGGTGATCAAGGACGAGAAAAACCTGACCATGTTCGAGCGGGGCGGGATCTTCTCCCGGACTGAGTGCATGGCCCGTTATGAGATTGAGCTAGAAAAATACGCGAAGACCATCAATATCGAGGCGCTGACCATGGCTGAGATGGTGCGGCGGCAGGTCATTCCCGCCATTATGCTCCATGCGGGCGACCTGGCGGCGGCCGCCGAGTCGATCCGCGGCATAGGCGTACAGGCGGAGGCGTATCAGGAGGATGTGGCGCTGATGTCCGACACACTGCGAGACATGCGCGCCGCCTGCCGCGCTCTGGAGGCGCAGGTTGAACAGGCCATGGCGCTGGACGACCCGTACGACAAAGCGCGCGCGTTCCACGAGCGCGTCGTGCCGGCCATGGATACGCTGCGCGGACTGTGCGATACGCTGGAACAGAACACGGACGAGGCGGCCTGGCCGATTCCCTCCTACTTCGACCTGATGTTCAGAATGTGAGAAAGGACTTGTCATATGGCGAACATGAACCCTTTTTACCAGAATCTCAAGGACAACTACCTGTTTGCGACCATCAAGCAGCGCGTTTCGGCTTTCAGCGAGGCGAACCCCGACAAGGATTTGATCAGCCTCGGCATCGGCGACGTGACGCGCCCGCTCGCTCCCGCCGTCGTCGAGGCGATGCACAGGGCCGTTGATGAAATGGGCTGCGCCGAGGGCTTCCACGGCTACGGGCCCGACCCGGGCTACGCGTTCCTGCGCGAGGCCATCGCTGCCGGCGACTATGCGGCGCGCAGCGTGGAGATCGGGACGGACGAGATATTTATTTCCGACGGCGCGAAGAGCGACGTGGGGAATATTGGCGATATTTTCGACCGGGACAATGTGGTTCTCATCACCGACCCGGTATATCCCGTCTATTTCGATTCCAACGTCATGGCGGGCCGCACGGTCCGCTTTGTCCCGCTGCACGAAGCGAACGGCTTCTGCCCCGTACCCCCCGACTTCCATGCCGATATGATCTACCTCTGTTCGCCCAACAACCCCACCGGCGCGGCCATGGACCGAGACTCGCTGCAGGCATGGGTGGACTACGCGCGCAGGCACGACGCGGTGATTCTGTTCGACTCGGCGTACGAAGCCTTTATCACGGAGCCCGACATTCCGCACAGCATCTACGAGATCGAGGGCGCGAAGCAGTGCGCGATTGAATTCCGCAGCTTCAGCAAAACCGCCGGCTTCACCGGCACCCGCTGCGCCTATACCGTCGTTCCGAAACAGCTTTGCAGAAACGGCGTGAGCCTCAACGGATACTGGGCGCGCAGGCAGGCCACGAAATTCAACGGCGTTTCCTACATCGTACAGCGCGGCGCGCAGGCCGTTTACTCCGAGGCCGGGCAGGCGCAGATCCGCGAGACGATCGCCTACTACCAGGAAAATGCGAAAATCATACGCGAGGGACTGGCTGCGGCGGGATTTACCGCCTACGGCGGCGTAAACGCGCCGTATATCTGGCTCAAGTGCCCCGACGGGCTGAAATCCTGGGATCTGTTCGACCTGCTCATCAACCGCGTTTATGTGGTCGGTACGCCGGGCCAGGGCTTCGGCGAGCAGGGCGAGGGGTATTTCCGCCTGACCGCATTCGGCACGCGGGAAAACACATGCAAAGCAGTAGAGCGAATCAAAAGCCTGTTCTGAACCGAAATATGATTCAGGCCCGCCGCCCATTGGGGCGGCGGGCTTTTTATTGCCGGAAACCGGGCGGGAGGATGGCATACATCGCCTGAAGACGTGCAGTTTCAGGGTTCGTTTGATACGAAATTTGGGAATCTGTTTTCATGAATAAAATGAGAATATTATGCTGAGAAAGACGCGCATATATATGAATATCATCTACATGTGATATACAATAAGTGTACTATGGGGGCTTGTATTCTCCGCGGTTTTGTAATAGAATTGTAACCGTCTGAAGCACTTTTGTCAGAATTCCCATCAAAGGTGCTCTGGAAGGAGGCATCTGTCATGGAGGACAAATTCAAATCCCATGTATGGAAGAGCGTTCTTACAAATCCGCTTGTGATTACGGCAGCTTTTATGCTGCTGGCTGTAACCGCCATTCTGGTCGGCCACGTCACGCTCAACCGGTATCAGGTGGAAGCGGACGGCAGTACGGTATATATACAGACCCACAGCAACGACGTAGACGGCATTCTTTTGCAGCACAACATCGAGGTGAATCCGGCGGATACGCTTTACGTCAAGTCCCTTGCATACCGCAACCAGCTCATTTCCATACGCAATACGCACAAGGTGACACTGGAGATAGACCGGCACACGCGTGAATACTACGCCACGGGCGGAACGCTGGAAAACCTGTTTGCACAGGCCGGCGTTACGTTCGGTGAGCACGATACGGTGCAGCCGTCTCTGCAGACGGAGATCAGCGACGATATGACGGTAACGGTAGAGCGTGTTTCGATTAAGACACAGACAATACAGGAG
>CAJLRT010000210.1 GCA_905209135.1 uncultured Eubacteriales bacterium | reverse complement strand
GACCACCGAGATCTACACTCTTTCCCTACACGACGCTCTTCCGATCTATATGCCCTAAATCATAGAAAATTGTAAGTACCGTAATTGGACGCTTATAGCGAAATCCGGCGATAAAAGGCTAGGCGGGAGGGAGAGCGCCGTGGAGCTGAGAGTACTTCGGTATTTTCTTGCAGTTGCGCGCGAGGAAAATATAACTGCTGCGGCTGACGCGCTGCATATAACGCAGCCGACACTGTCCAAACAGCTCATGGAACTGGAGGCTGAACTTGGGAAAAAGCTGCTCATACGCGGCAACCGGAAAATCAAACTGACAGAAGACGGCATGTTTTTACGCAAGCGCGCCCAGGAAATCATTGAACTGGCGGAGAAAACGGAAGCCGCGTTTCAGGCGGAGGACGCATGGATCAGCGGGGAAGTATATATTGGGGGCGGTGAAACGGAAGCATTCCGTTACATAGCCAAAACGCTGCTGCGTATGCGCGCAAACTTTCCCCAGATCCATTTCCATATATACAGCGGCAACGGAGAAGATGTCACGGAACGCCTGGATAAAGGTTTGATCGATTTCGGTCTCTTCGTGGGGACGACCGAATTAAAGAAATATGATTTTTTAACCTTGCCCGCCGCAGACACTTGGGGATTGCTGATGCGCAGCGACAATCCGCTCGCAAGCAAAAGCAGCATTTCTCCGCAGGACCTCCTGGATGTTCCGCTCCTGTGTTCCCGCCAGGCCCTGCTCCAGAACGAGCTTGCGGGCTGGCTCGGATATGCGCCTGAAAAACTTCAGGTCGTCGGAACATATAACCTGATCTATAACGCGTCCATTCTCGTGGAAGAGGGAATATGCAGCGCAATAGCGATTGACGGGCTGGTGCATACGGACCGGAGCAATCTCTGCTTTCGGCCGTTCAAGCCGGTCATGTCGGCGCCGCTGTCCATCGCCTGGAAGAAATATCAGGTGTTCTCCAAAGCGGCGGAAACGTTTCTGGATATGCTGCAGCATGAATTGTCAAAATAATATTGTGTAAGATAAAGGAGCGGTCTTATGAAACTTGCAACGACAATGGGCTTTTTTTACGAGAAGGGCGGTCAGGAAATCCTGACGCCGTCTCAAACTCTGCATGCGCTCAGCCAAACCGGATTCCGCCAGTTTAATTACAGCTTTAACTGGCGGCCGCACTACAACACGGACGCCTGGCGGGAAATCGCGGAAGAATCGGCGGAAACCGCGGCGCAGTACGGCATGCTTTTTCCGCAGGCGCATGCTCCAGTCGGCGATCTGCTGCACGACGACGAATACATAGAACTCGTGAAGCGCAGCATTGAAATCTGTTCCATCATCGGCTGTCCCTGCGCCGCAATACATTTGCACGATATCCCCGGTGGGCCGTCCATTGCCCATACTAAAGAGGTCTGGGCTGCGAATAAAAAAGCGCTTGAGCGCATTATCCCAACGCTGGAAAAGTACAATGTAGCTCTCTGCATTGAGAATGAATTTGACGCCTGCGCGCCCCAGCCGAACAGGCGCTTTGCGTTTTCCACTGCGCAGGAGATCAAGGATTTTATTGAATATGTCGGTCATCCTCTGCTTGGAGCATGCCTCGACGTGGGGCATGCAAACGTGCAGCATCTCGACGTACCGGAGCAAATCCATATGCTTGGCGATCTGCTCATGGCGGTGCATATATCGGATAACGACGGAAATACCGATATGCACACAGGCCCCTTTGGCGGGAGCATGGACTTTGACGGAATTATTCAGGCTCTTCTCGACATCGGATACCGGGGCGCGTTCGCCTTTGAGGCAAAATTCATGCACAAGCCGCCTACGTCGCTGAAAGTCGAGTACAACAAACTTCTCTACGCGGCCGGTAAATACCTGCTTGAAAAGAACGGCTGTTTTGAGGGGTAGGCCGCCGGCGTACAGTCAATTCTGTGCGCGCTTCCATTTTTCGCACAGAGCGAGGATCTGATCCGTAAATTTGGCCAAATCCTTGTTTGCGCCGCCCTTATTCTGCCGGATAACTTCCTCCAAACACCGTTCCGCCTGGCGCAGCCGCTGGTACGCGCCGCTTTCCTCCGTCTCATTTTTGCTGTAAACGGCCTTTTGCTGGCGGTAGCCGGGCCGGAGCATTTCATTTTTGTTCAAGTCGTAACACTCGCTGTAAAAGGGTACGGAAACGGGGTAGCCGAGTCTGTCCCGTACAAGCTGCCCAAACGTTTCGCAAACCGTCTCCTCGCCGTGTACGACGAATATGCGCCGAGGCGCGGACTGAAATGCGGCCAGCCAGCGCAAAAGGCCGCTTTGGTCCGCATGTCCGCTGATTCCTTCCAGTTGCACAATTTCCGCTTTTACCTCTATGTCTTCGCCCAGAATTTTGACATGTTTCGCGCCGTCGGCCAGCGCGCGGCCAGTCGTGCCGGCCGCCTGATAACCGACAAATACCACAGTGCATTCGCGCCGCCACAGGTTGTGCTTCAAGTGGTGTTTGATTCGGCCTGCTTCGCACATGCCGGATGCGGATATAATGACTTTTGGCGTATCTATAAAATTAATTTGCTTCGATTCGTCGGATGTCACGGAGATGCGCAGCCCGTCAAACCCGATGGGATTTATGCCCTGCCGTACAAGCGCTGTCGTCTCCTCGTCAAAACTGTCCGTATCCGTGTTGTTAAAGATGTGTGTAGCTTCCGCTGCCAGCGGGCTGTCAACATACACCGCAAAATCCCCATGGCCCTGCACCATCCGTTTTTCTTTTATTTCGCGTATAAAATAGAGCAGCTCCTGGGTTCTTCCAACGGCGAAAGAGGGGATAATTACATTACCGCCCCTGTCAAATGTTTTTTGAATCGTATCTGCTAGCTGCGCGGCATAGTCCGGCGGGGCATTGTGCAGTCTGTCGCCGTACGTGGATTCTACAATCACATAATCCGCCTTTGTTACATATGCCGGATCTTTAATCAGCGGCTGGTTTACATTGCCTATGTCGCCCGAAAACACAAGCTTTGTCTCCTTCCCGCTTTCTGTTACAAACACTTCTATACAGGCGGAGCCAAGCAGATGGCCCATGTCCGTAAACCGAATCCGCAGCCCTT
>CAJLRT010000209.1 GCA_905209135.1 uncultured Eubacteriales bacterium | reverse complement strand
CTGCGCCCGCGCCTATGCCTGCGCCTGCGCCCAGCTCCGCCCACGCGCCCGCGCCTATGCCTGCGCCTGCGCCCAGCTCCGCCCCCGCGCCCGCGCCCGCGCCCGCGCCCGCTGGCTGCAAAAGGCCGGCCGGTTCCATGCCGGGCAAAAAAATTTACGCCGCAGGGTGGTATTGGGCGCGCTTATGTGGTAAAATAACACAAAATAGCAATTACGGCGCACGAACCGCAGAAAAGCGGGTTTGCGCCGGCAAGGGTCTGAAAAACGGAGGATTGAAATTGCAGGCGATTATCGAATGGTTCACAGAGGCCGGTCTCGGCAGGGTGCTGGCCACGCTCGGTATGTCCATGGTGCCGGTCGTAGAGCTGCGCGGCGCAATTCCGTTCGGCGTAGCGCTCGGCCTGTCCCACTGGTCCGCGTTTCTCATTTCGGTGATAGGCAATATTCTGCCGGTACCCTTTATCATCCTGTTTATCCGTAAGATTTTCGCCTGGATGAAAAAAAAGAGCGCTCGGCTCGCCGATATTGCAGAGCGCTTTGAGCGCAAGGCCCATTTGAAGTCGGACAAGGTTCAAAAGTACAAATGGTTTGGGCTTATGATATTTGTCGCCATCCCCCTGCCCGGCACGGGCGCCTGGACAGGCGCGCTCATCGCCGCGCTGCTCGATATGCGCGTCAAGTACGCGCTGCCGTCGATCGCGCTGGGCGTGCTCATCGCCGGTTTCCTCATCACGGGCCTCACCTTTGGCTTCACCTCCGTTTTCGCATAGGTTTTGCGTATCGTAAGATAAACATGCGAGGCGGGCGTATCCACGGATACGCCCGCCTCTTTTTCCGCCCGCCTCACCGGTTGCGTGCATGCGTCATATGAAAAAGCGGACGAAGCCAGCTTCGTCCGCTTTCTTTTGCCAAGGGACAAGGGGAGCCTTGCCGCAATATCAGCGCAGCTTTTCGCCGCATTCGGGGCAATAGCCCGGAATCCCGCCGCGCAGATGCATCAGCGCGTACCCGCATTCGGGGCAGCGGTAAAAGATCCACGCCTGTACGACCCCGCCCATCATGACCGCCGCGCCCGCGAGCAGCAGCGCGCACATGAGGCCGGGCAGGCCGGGGAAGAGAAGGCTCAGGAGCATAACGGCAATTCCCGCGCCGTAGAGAATCCACATCAGTTTTCGGCTGGTTCTGTAATGCATAAGTCAGCCTCCCTGCCCGCGGTTACGAAGCTTTGGCCTGGGCCTTCGCCTGTTCAAATTCGCGGCCGATCTCCTCCGAGGGCTCTTTTGTGAGCAGGGATACGGCGACGATCACAATGCAGGAAACAAGGAATGCGGGCAGCAGCTCATAAATGCCGAATATGCCGCCAAGGGGATTGAGCAGCAGCTTCCAGATGAACACCGTCGCGCCGCCGCTCACCATGCCGGCAATGGCGCCCGCGCGGGTGGTCCGCTTCCAGAACAGGGAGAAGAGCATGAGCGGGCCGAAAGTGGCGCCGAACCCGGCCCATGCAAAGGAGACTATGGTGAAAATAACGCTGTTTTCATTCAATGCCACCACAATGCCGATCGCGGAGATGACCAGCAGCGTAATGCGGGACATGGTCATCACCTGCTTGTCGGTCGCGTCTTTCTTGCACACGCCCTGATAGATGTTTTTGGAGAAGGCCGACGCGGCGATGAGCAGGTACGAGTCGGAAGAGCTCATGGTCGCGGCGAGAATGCCCGCCATGACTACGCCCGCGAGCAGGGGCGGGAGCAGGCGGGTGGAAAGCAGGATAAAGATGTTTTCCGCGCTGCTTTTCGTGAGCAGTTCCGTCGGGTAGAGGTTACGGCCGATCACGCCGATGAATACGGCGGCTGCCAGGGAGATCACACACCAGATAATCGCAATCCTGCGCGATTTTTTGATCTCGCTGGATTTGCGGATGGCCATAAAGCGGAGCAGAACCTGCGGCATGCCGAAGTAGCCGAGTCCCCAGGCCAGGCAGGAGAGAATGGTGATAAAGCCGTAGGTGCCGGCCTCGCCGAATACGGGCGCGCCGC
Source organism: uncultured Eubacteriales bacterium (assembly GCA_905209135.1). Lineage (GTDB taxonomy): Bacteria > Bacillota > Clostridia > Oscillospirales > UMGS1783 > UMGS1783. The sequence goes on along the minus strand of CAJLRT010000209.1, from coordinate 1,093 downwards.
CCGCCACCTGCTGCACACCGTCCACAACCTCCGGCTGCGCGATCCCGAAGAAGCTGAGGAAGCCGGGTATGTCCTTCACGTTCTCCGTAATCTGGCCGAACCCGCCTGCGGCCGCCGTGCCCGTGCCGAATATGACGACCAGGGCGACGATCATGACGATCGCCTGGATGAAGTCGGACGCGCTCTCGGCGAGGAAGCCGCCGAGCAGCGTGTAGAGGATTACGATCAGCGCGCCGAGCAGCATCATCAGTTTATAGTCGAACCCGAACAGGGAGCTGAACAGCTTTCCGCAGGTGACAAAGCAGCTCGCCGCGTAGACGGTGAAAAAGATCAGGATAAACAGCGCGGCGATGGTGAGGATCGCCTTTTTCTTTTCTTTAAAGCGGTTGCTGAAGAATTCCGGAATGGTAATCGCGTCTCCGGCGACGATGGAGTAGCTGCGCAGCCGTCTTGCGACGACCAGCCAGTTGACATATGTACCGATGGCAAGGCCGATGGCCGTCCACGCCGCGTCGGCAATGCCGCACCAGTATGCCACGCCGGGCAGGCCCATGAGCAGCCAGCCGCTCATGTCGGAGGCCTCGGCGCTCATCGCCGTGATCCAGGGGCCGAGGGAGCGGCCGCCCAAAAAATAGTTTTCCGTGTTCTCGTTGGACTTGCGCGCATAGAATACGCCGATGCCGACCGTGACCAGCATGTACACGACCATGGCGGACAGAATTTGCACGTTGTCGCCCATATCATCATCTCGCTCTCTAAAAATTGGAAGTCTATTCTAAAGTATAGCAGAATCGAAAAATGACTGCAAGCTTTCGTTCATATTTTTGCAATGAAATATTCAATTCCATCTTTTTTCATGGAAATTACGCTAAAAAACAGGGGAATTTTTACAGCAATCCCCATATTCGACTTGACTTGCACGGAATGTCCCGTATAATAATAAAAGACAGGCAAAAATCAGGAAGAATTCCTGTTTTTTCAGGAGGATGGTACGATGAAATATTCAAAGCAGAGGGAATGGATATATCAGACAGTGCTGCGCAGCGGCGGGCACCTGACGGCAGAGGATGTGTTCGGCATGGTGCGCGGGGAG
>CAJLRT010000208.1 GCA_905209135.1 uncultured Eubacteriales bacterium | reverse complement strand
CTTCATTAACGCTTATCACAGCATCTCGCAAAGCGCACTCGTTACACGTTTTGCCTGGAGCTGTTGGATACGGACGCGCCCTCCGCGGCGCTCACCGGCGCCTTTGAGACGCTGTGCGCTGATTTCCCGGACACCTGCGTCGTCATCCTGAACGAACAGCAGACGGACGCGCCGGCCAAAAAGAGCGCGCTGCAGGAGCTGGCTAAGGCGGCGAAGGGCCATGTGCTTTCCGTGAAGTTCGACGAACGCCCGCAGGACGAGCTGAGCCGCTGGGTCAGCCGCCATGCGCAGGCCGCGGGCAAGAGCATGGACCGCCAGGTCGTACAGCACCTGCTTTCGGTTGCAGACCACGGTATGCGCAGCCTGCGCAACGAGCTTGCCAAAATCTTTGCCCACAGCGGCGATACGGTTACGGCCGCAGACGTGGACGCCGTCACGGTCCGCACGGTCGAATCGCGCATCTACGACCTGGCCGACGCGCTGTTCCGGGACGACGCGGGCGCCGCGGTCGACGTGCTGCGCGAGCTTCTGGAGCGCTATCCCGACACTATGGTGTTCGACACGGTGTACGGCACTTTTGCGCGCCTGTACCGCGTCCGCGCCGCTGCGGACGCGGGCCTTGCGCCGGACGACGCCGCGGCTGCGCTCGGCATGAAGCCGTATGCGGTGAAAAAGAATCTCACCCTCGCCGGGAAAGTGCCGCCCGCAGTGCTGCGGCGCGCGCTGGAGCTGTGCCGGGATACCGACGGGCTCGTCAAGCGCGTCTCCCGCGACAAGCAGCTCACAGCCGAGGTTTTCGTCCTGCAGCTTACGGGGCTGCTGCGCGGCGCGCGCGTCTGAGTCCGGGGCCTGTGCGGCGCATGAAGCGGCGCGGCGGGCCGGCCCTCTGCATATATCTTCCCGCATAAGCGGACAGCCGTCCGGCATAGTATTTGCTGGTGATGGTTATATGGTAATTCGCGTAAAGACATGGGTTAAAATCCTCATTGCGGTTTTGTTGCTTGCGCTCGTCTATCTCGTATTCCGCAGGATTACGGCGGAAGTGGTCGCCGTCGTCGCGCCTGCTCCGGCTGCAAAAGCGCCGGTGGTAGTGATCGACGCGGGCCACGGCGGGCAGGACGGCGGCGCGGTCGGCGGGGACGGAACGGCGGAAAAGGACCTCAATCTGGATATCGCCAGGCGCCTGGCGGAATTTTATGAAATCTCCGGCTACGAGGTGGTCATGACGCGCACGGAAGACGTATCCCTGGGCGCAGAGGGCTTTGACAAGGTCAAGGACATGAAAGCGCGCCTGCAGCTGATCCGGGATAATCCCGACTGCCTGTTCATCAGCATCCATCTCAACAAGTTTACCCAGTCCCGCTACTGGGGCGCGCAGGTGTTCTACTCCTCGAACCATCCGGAGAGCCAGCGGCTGGCGGAGTCGATTCAGCAGAGCATCCAGACCCGCCTGCAGCCGGACAACAGCCGCGCGGTCAAGGTGGGAAACGAAAACAGCTATCTATTGAAAAACGCCGAAGTCCCGGCCGTGATCGTCGAGTGCGGGTTTTTGTCCAACGACGAGGAGCTGGCCCTGCTCAAAACGGAGGAATACCGGGCCAGGGTGGCGTACTGCATCTATCTGGGCGCAATGGAGTTTGAAGCGGCGCGCCAAAGCCCGTCTGCGCCGCAGGGGACGGAGAGCGCCTTTTCCGGCGCGCGTTAGCGCTGCGCCGGCAGAAAGGGAAGAGGAAGGATTATGAAACAGAAAACGATGTTCGTCTGCTCCGAGTGCGGCTACGCCTCCGGAAAATGGATGGGGAAATGCCCCGAGTGCAGTTCGTGGAACAGCTTTGTGGAGGAGACTGTGTCCGCGCCCTCTGCCGGTGCGCCGGCGGTAAGGCCGCTGCCTGCGGGGAAAACGCCGGTGCCGCTGCGGGAGATCGAACAGGTCCGCTACCGCAGGGTGCTCACGGGAATCCCGGAGCTGGACCGCGTGCTCGGCGGCGGCGTCGTGCCCGGCAGCGCGGTGCTGGTCGGGGGCGACCCCGGCATCGGGAAATCGACGCTGCTGCTGCAGATGTGCAGCACCCTGCAGCTTGAGGGCGGCGCGATCCTGTATGTGACGGGCGAGGAGTCCAAGGAGCAGGTGGGCATGCGCGCGTCGCGCCTGAACGTGCAGAATCCCGGCCTGTTCATTCTCGCCGAGACGGACCTGGACGTCATCCTCGCCGCCGCGGCGCAGCTTAAGCCGCAGACGATGATTATAGATTCCATTCAGACAATGAACGCCGCCGACGTGCAGTCGGGTGCGGGCAGCGTGTCCCAGGTGCGCGAGTGCGCGGCGCGGCTGATCCGGTTTGCAAAGCAGGAGAACACGTCGCTGTTTCTGGTCGGACACGTCAACAAAGAAGGTTCGATCGCCGGCCCCAAAGTGCTGGAGCACATGGTGGACGCAGTGCTGTATTTCGAGGGCGAAAAACGCCTGATGTACCGCGTGGTGCGCACGGTGAAAAACCGCTTCGGCCCCACGAGCGAGCTGGGCGTGTTTGAAATGGCGCAGTCCGGCCTTGTGGGGGTGGACAACCCGTCGGTGCTCTTTCTCTCCGGCCGTCCGGACGAAGTGTCCGGCGTGTGCGTCTGCTGCGTCATGGAGGGCAGCCGCCCCCTGCTGGCCGAGATACAGGCCCTGACGACCCCGACCCCCTTTCCCGCGCCCCGGCGCATGGCCTCCGGCATCGACTACAACAAGCTGTGCCTGCTGATCGCGGTTCTGGAAAAGCGGGCCGGTATCATACTCACAAACTACGACGCGTATCTCAACGTCGCCGGCGGCATCAAGCTCGACGACCCGGCCGCCGATCTCGCCGTCGCGCTTGCCGTTTCGTCGGGGCTGAAGGATTTCGTGATCGACGACGACGTAGTCGCCATCGGCGAAATCGGCCTTGCCGGCGAAGTGCGGCCCGTTTCGGACATAGAGCGCCGGATTAAGGAGGGGGCGCGGCTGGGTTTCCGCCGCTTTATTATCTCCGACAAGAACAAGGCGGTCGACGTCTCGTCCGAAGTGCAGGTCCTGCGCGTCAAGGACCTGCGCGCCGCCATCCGCGCCGCGGCCCTGATACACGTATGTCGAGCCCGGAAGCGCCAGCTCGAGCAAAAGGGCCGCC
>CAJLRT010000207.1 GCA_905209135.1 uncultured Eubacteriales bacterium | reverse complement strand
ATGAATACGACCTCGGCATACTCATCTGCGGCACGGGCATCGGCATGTCCATTGCCGCGAACAAATTCCCCGGCGTGCGGGCCGCTGCGGCGAGCGACGGGTTCTCCGTGCGCCTGACGCGCCAGCACAACAATGCGAACATCCTCTGCCTCGGCCAGTGGGACGTGGGCGTCAAACGCGCCCTCGAGCTTGTGGACCTCTTCGTTTCCACGCCCTTTGACGGGGTAAATACCCGGCACCAAAAACGCCTGGACCTGATTACGGAAATAGAAAACCAGATCAAGGGCGAGTAAATATAGGCAAGGAGAGAGAAAAACATGGACAAAAACATCCACATCATGACCCATCCGCTCATTCAGCACAAAGTATCCCTCATCCGCGACAAAAATACAAAGGTAAAGGAATTCCGCGAGATGGTTTCCGAGATCGCCATGCTCATGTGCTACGACGCGACACGGGATTTCAAGACGGTGGAAGTGGAGATTGAAACGCCGGTCGCGACTGCAAAGACGCCGGTGCTGGCCGGCAAGGACATTGCCATTGTCCCCATCCTGCGCGCCGGGATGGGAATGGTGGACGGTATTCTCACCCTGATTCCCAATGCGAAAGTCGGACATATCGGCCTGTACCGCGACCCGGATACGCTGGAGCCTGTGGAATACTACTGCAAGCTGCCCGATGACATTGAAAACCGGGACGTGATCGTTCTCGATCCCATGCTGGCGACCGGCGGCTCGGCCATTGCGGCCGTCACTTTCCTCAAGCAGTATGGGGCGAACAATATAAAATTCATGTGCATTATCGCGGCGCCCGAGGGGCTGAACCGGCTGCATGAGGCGCATCCCGACGTGGAGATTTTCTGCGCGGCGCTTGACAAGCAGCTCAATGACCACGGATATATCATGCCGGGCCTGGGCGATGCGGGCGACAGGATCTACGGGACGAAATAAGGAGGATATGCTATGAGAATGCCGATGCACCTGAACTTCAGCGGGCACTGGAATATTGTGAGCGGAAAAAACTGCGTACTGGAGCGGGGCGGACAGATCAAACGGTTTGCCGACCGTATTCTGATTGTGACCGGGAAGAGTTCCGCGAAAAAAAGCGGCGCGCTCGACGACTTTGAAACGCTGTTCCGGCGCGAGGGCATCGAGTACGCCATATTTGAGGGGATTGAAGAAAACCCGCACTACGACACCTGTCTGCGCGCGACGGAGCTCTGCCTTTCGTTCGGTGCGAACGGCGTGCTCGGCATCGGCGGCGGCTCGCCCATGGACGCGGCAAAGACTGTGGCGGCGATGGCGGCCAACCCCAAAATTACGGCGGAGGACCTGTATGCGCGCAACATACCCAACCCTACCCTGCCCGTGTTCGCCTGCCCCACGACGGCGGGCACCGGAAGCGAGGTCAACGCCTACGCCGTGCTGACCACCGGCCACGGCGAGCACACGCGCAAAGCGGGATACACGAATGTGCAGGCCATGCCCGCCATGAGCTTTCTGGATGCGAAATACACCATGAACCTGCCGAAAACGGTTTCGCTCTCCACGGCCATGGACGCGATTGCGCACGCGGTGGAGGCGTATCTGCACAAGAGCTCGGGAGTGTTTTCGCGCATGGTGAGCATGGAGACGCTCCGGCTGGTATGGCCGAATTTCTGCAAGCTGCAGCGGGAAGAACTGACCTTTGAGCAGCGCGAGCAGCTTCTGTTCGGCGCGGCGCTGGGCGGGCTCGCGATCGACCTGACCGGCACCTGCTTCCCGCATGGCGAGGGCTATCCCCTGACCACCAATTTCGGAATCCCGCACGGGTTCGCCTGCGGCTATTTCCTGCCCGATTTCCTGCGGTTTCACGAAACCGCCTTTGCGGAAGAGGTAACGGCGCTGCTCGGCGCGATGGGGCTGGAGAACACAGACGAGTTTCAGGAATATATTTACGCTGTGCTGCCGAAGATTCCCAACGACAGCGACACGCTGGAAATGCTGATCTTGCAGGGCAAGGACTCCCCCAACCTGCTCAGCGCCATCGGCGGCGGAGGCAAGGAGCGAGCCAGAGAGATATATACTACTGTATTAAAAAGGATGTGAAGAAATTGAAGAAGTTTTTCAGTGACTTCAAAAAATTCATTTCCCAGGGCAATGTTGTGGACATGGCCGTCGGTATCATCATCGGCACGGCGTTTAAGGACATTGTCAATTCATTTGTAAGCGACCTGGTTATGCCGATGCTGGGGCTTGCGATCGGGAAGTTTGACTTCAATACGCTTGTCTGGTCGCCTTATCCGGGCGTCAGCATCCCCTACGGCAAGTTTCTGGACACGGTTGTCAATTTCTTTGTCATTGCCTTCTGCATTTTCCTGGCGCTGCGCGTGATTGCCAAGCTGCGCGAAAAGGCTGAATCGGAAATGAAACGCTTCATAAAAAAAGAGGAGCAGGCCGCTGAACAGGAGCAGGCCGAAGCCTCGCCCGAGCCCCTGTCCACCACCGACCAGCTGCTCACCGACATCAAGCTGCTGCTCGAACAGCAGAACTCGGCGCAGGAATAACCGTCCAGCCGAACGGCAGGCGCGGTTATGCTGCCGGAACAGAACAAGACGGATAAAACGGCCCCCCCGGCGGGCCGTTTTGCAATTGGGAGAGGGCGTTATGAAAGATTTTAAAGTTGCCATGCTGCAGATTCTGCCCGAGGCGACTGCGGACGGGAATCTGCGCAAAGGGCTGGACGCCTGCGCGAGGGCGAAGGAGATGGGCGCGGATCTGGCGCTGTTCCCGGAGATGTGGAGTACCGGTTACCGGATTGCCGAGAGCCTGCCGGAACTGCAGGCGGACGCGGTGCGCGCCGACAGTGATTTCGTCCGCGCGTTTGCCGAGGCGGCGCGGGAGCTGCGGATGGCCATCGGCGTTACTTTTCTGGAGGCGTATGAACCGCTGCCGCGCAATTCCCTGTGCGTTTTTGACCGCAACGGCGCGCAGATACTGCACTATGCGAAAGTTCACACCTGCGATTTCGGCGAGGAGCGGCGGCTGAGCCCGGGCGACGATTTTTACGCCGCCGACCTGGACGCGGCGGGCGGCCCCGTCCGCATCGGCGCAATGATCTGCTATGACCGGGAATTCCCCGAGAGCGCACGGATCCTGATGCTGAAAGGCGCGGAGATCCTGCTCGTTCCCA
>CAJLRT010000206.1 GCA_905209135.1 uncultured Eubacteriales bacterium | reverse complement strand
TCAATTTCAATGCGAATATAGACATTCATAATTCCCAGTTTTAGAAGGGATTGTACGTAAGCGCTCTGGTAATAGCGCGCGGCCTGGGGCAGGCTCATGTTCCGAATGCGCTCGCGCAGGTCCGGCCGCGGCTCTATGCCGCAAAAACGGAGGTAGTCCGCGCCGATCGTCTCCCAGATGGACATGGAGTCGAGCAGGGTGCCGTCCATATCGAAGATGGCGCCGCGGACGTCCGCAAAGTCAGGCCCCGCCATGGCGAAACGCTTCCGTAAGGCCCAGGCGTTTGCAGGCGGCCAGCACGAGCACGGCGATGGCCGTGCCGCCGAGCGTGCTCACTCCAAAGGGAAGGACATAGGCGAACAGGGCCGCTTCCGCGTTCCCGAGCAGGTACAGGGCCACCGGATATGCGAGCATGCCGCCGATCACGGCGGTGCCGAACACCTCGCCCACACAGGCGAAGGACATGCGGCCGCTGTACTTATACAGCAGGCCGGCCAGCAGCGCGCCGCACATGCTGCCCGGGAAAGCGAGCAGGCTGCCCGTGCCGATGAGCACGCGCAGAAGGCTTGTGACAAAGGCCATGCTCACGCCGTACCAGGGCCCGAGCAGGACGGCGGCCAGGACGTTTACAAGGTGCTGGACGGGAAAGCACTTGGACGCGCCGATGGGTATGTACAGTGGGGACGCGGCGACGCCCAAAGCGATCAGCACCGCGGCAAGAACCAGTTTTTTCGTGTTTTGATTTCTCATTTTCCTCATCCTTTTTCATTTACTATCTTTTCCGCAGCGCAGCGCAGAGCGCGGGCTGCGGCCGCCACGTCCGGCGCGGCAAAGAGCGCGGACACGACCGCGAGCCCGGCGATTCCCGTGCCGGCAAGGGCGGGCGCGTTTTCCAGCGTGATCCCTCCGATGGCGCACACCGGGATGGATACCGCCGCGCAGATTTCCCGCAGCGTCTCGCGCGATACGGGTGCCGCGTCGCGCTTGGTGGAGGTGGAAAACACCGCGCCCACGCCCAGGTAGTCGGCGCCCAGGCGTTCCGCCCGCAGCGCCTGCTCCACCGTCTGGGCGGACACGCCGACGATGCAGTCCGGCCCGACGCGGGCGCGCACTTCGTCGGGCGGCATGTCGCGCTGGCCGACGTGGATCCCGTCCGCGCCGCAGCGCAGGGCTATTTCAACGCTGTCGTTTACAATAAAGGGGACGCCATAGCGGCGGCACAGCGCGCGTATCTGCACGGCCTCGTCTGCGAAAGCGTCCATATCCAGATCCTTTTCGCGAAGCTGCAGGCAGGTCGCGCCGCCGCGCAGCGCGGACTCCGCCTGCGCGTACAGGGTCTGCGCCCCGGTCCAGGCGCGGTCAGTCACTGCATACAGCAAAAGCTGCTCACGCCCGAATTTCATAGTTCCCGCCCCGCTCCAGCGCTTCGGCTGTCAGATTGAACACCGCGTCGATGATATTGTCGCGGTAGCGCATGTTCCCGTCGCCCGGCGCCAGGCGGGCATGGGCTATTTCGCCGCACAGGCCCATGGCGCACACGGCGGCGGACGCCGCCTCGAACGCACAGCCGGGATTCGCCGCGACAAAGGCCGCTACCAGGGCGGACAACTGGCAGCCGGTGCCCGTTACGCGCCCCATCATGGGATGGCCGTTGCGGACACAGCAGACCGACCGGCCGTCGGTGACGATATCCGTCGCGCCGGTGATGACGACGACCGCGCCGGTCTGCCCCGCGAAATCCCGGGCGAGCGCGACGGTGTCGGCGAGCGTTTCGGCGGTGACGGCGTCGGCCTGCGACGCGTCCACGCCCCGGGCCGCGCCCGTGCCTGCGGCGAGGGTTTTGATCTCGGACGCGTTGCCGCGGACGACGGTAAAGCGCACCTCTTCGAGCAGCCTTGCCGCCGTCTGCGTCCTGAGCTTGGAAGCGCCCGCGCCCACCGGGTCGAGCACGGCGGGCCGGCCGCAGGCGTTGGCCTGCTTCCCCGCCGCGAGCATGGCTGCGACGGTGCGGCTGTTGAGCGTGCCGATGTTGACGCACAGCCCGCCGCACAGCGCCGTGATCTCCGCCGCCTCGTCCGCGTCGTCCGCCATGATGGGCGACGCGCCGGCCGCGAGCAGGACATTGGCGCAGTCGTTCACGGTGACATAGTTCGTAATGCAGTGGATCAGCGGCTCGCTCTTTCTCACCTGCGCAAGGAGTTCCCCAAACATTTCCCTTCCCCCTTATTCATCGAAAATGGAGACGATTTCGCCGTCCAGGATACGGTTCATATTGCGCACGGCGCAGAAGTTGCCGCACATGCTGCATGTGTCCTCCTTTTCCGGCCTGGACGATTCGCGGTAGCGGCGCGCTTTTTCCGGGTCGAGCGCGAGGCGGAACATGGCCTCCCAGTCGAGCTTTTTGCGGGCGAGGCTCATCTCCCGGTCCCATTCGGCCGCGCCCGGCACGCCCTTGGCAATGTCCGCCGCGTGCGCCGCGATCCGGGCGGCGACAATGCCCTCCCTGACGTCGTCAACATCGGGCAGGCGCAGGTGCTCGGCCGGCGTGACATAGCACAAAAAGGCCGCGCCGCTGGCCGCGGCGATCGCGCCGCCGATGGCGGAGGTGATGTGGTCGTATCCGGGCGCGACGTCGGTGACGATCGGGCCCAGGACATAGAAGGGCGCGCCGTGGCAGAGGGTTTTCTGTATCTCCATATTCGCCGCGATCTGGCCCAGCGGCATGTGGCCGGGGCCCTCGATCATGACCTGCACGTCTTTCGCCCAGGCGCGCTTGGTCAGCTCGCCGAGCGTGATGAGCTCCTCGATCTGCGAGGCGTCCGTCGCGTCGGCGATACAGCCGGGGCGGCAGGCGTCGCCCAGGCTGAGGGCTACGTCGTATTCGCGGCAGACGTCCAGAATCTCGTCGAAATGGGCGTAGAACGGGTTCTCCTCGCCCGTCATCTCCATCCAGGCGAAGATGATGGAGCCGCCGCGGGAGACGATGTTGGTCAGGCGCTTGTTGCGCTTGAACTTCTGCGCCGTTTCACGGTTGACGCCGCAGTGCAGGGTCATGAAATCCACCCCGTCCTCGGCGTGCATGCGCACAATGTCGATCCATTCGCGGGCCGTGATCTGGGCGAGGGGCTTGTGGTAGTAGACGACTGCGTCGTAAATGGGCACCGTGCCGATCATGGCGG
>CAJLRT010000205.1 GCA_905209135.1 uncultured Eubacteriales bacterium | reverse complement strand
CATACGTGATCACTGTGTGACTGGAGTTCAGACGTGTGCTCTTCCGATCTGTCCGCGTCATCCGCGCCTTTGGCGCAGGGGAGCGGGAAAAGCGGCGGTTTGACGAAGCGGCGGGCGATTACCGCGATACGACGGTCGCCGTCGGCAGAATCTCGGCCCTGCTCAACCCCGCCATCGCCGTGATCGCAAACCTCGCCATTGTGGCCATCATTTGGTTCGGCGGCGTCAAGGTGGATGCGGGCGGCCTGAGCCAGGGAGAAATCATCGCCCTTGTCAACTATATGACGCAGATCATGCTCGCCATGGTCGTCGTCGCGAACCTGGTCGTCATTTTCACGCGGGCCTCGGCGTCCGCCGCCCGCGTCAACGAGATATTCGATATGCAGAGCTCCGTCGCCGATCCGCAGGCGCCGGCCCCCGCGCCGGTGCCGGGCGCGCCCGCCGTGGAATTTGAACAGGTGAGCTTTGCCTATCCGGGCATATCGGAGACGGCCCTGGCCGGGCTGGACTTCCGCATCGCGCCGGGCGAGACGTTCGGCATCATCGGCCCGACCGGCTCGGGCAAATCCACCCTCGTCGCCCTGCTCCTGCGCTTTTACGACGTAACGGCGGGCAGCGTCCGCGTCGGGGGCGTGGACGTGCGCGACTATCCGCAAAAGCAGCTCCGCAGCAAAATCGGGTATGTGCCGCAGCGCGCCGTCCTGTTCTCGGGCACGCTGCGGGACAATCTGAAGTGGAACGCCCCCGACGCGGACGACGCGCAGATCTGGGCGGCGCTGGACACGGCCCAGGCGTCGGAGTTCGTGTCCCGCCTGCGGGACGGTCTGGATACGCAGGTGGAACAGGGCGGCCTGAACTTCTCCGGCGGCCAGCGCCAGCGCCTGACGATCGCCCGCGCCCTTGTGGGGGACCCGGAGATCCTGATTCTGGACGACAGCGCCAGCGCCCTGGACTTTGCCACCGAGGCCGCGCTGCGCCGCGCGCTGCGCGAACGGCGCGGCCGGGGCGCGACGATTCTCATCTCCCAGCGCCTGCACACCATCCGCGGCGCGGACCAGATCCTCGTGCTCGACGACGGGGCCGTGTGCGGCCTTGGCGACCATGACACGCTGTACGAGACCTGCCCGGCCTACCGGGAGATCTGCCAGACGCAGCTGGAAACGGAGGAGGCGGGCGCATGAAAACGAAAAAAGGCGTGCTTGCGCGCATGCTCACCTATACCAGGCCCTACGGCATATACCTTGTCTTTGCCCTCGTGTTCGCCGTGCTGCAGGTACTGCTGACGCTGTACGCGCCGGTGCTCAGCGGCCGCGCCGTCGATTTTATCGTCGGGCCGGGCAACGTGGATTTCCCCGCCATAGGCGAAATCCTCATCCAGTTCGCCGTCGTGATCCTGCTTTCAGCCGGTTTCCAGTGGCTGATGGCCCTTTGCACCAATATCGTCACGGGCAACACTGTGCGCGACATCCGCGAGGCCGCTTTCGGGAAACTGGAGACGATTCCGCTGTCCTATATCGACGGCGCGGCCCGCGGCGACCTGATGAGCCGGGTCGTGACCGATGTGGACATGATCTCCGACGGCCTGCTCCAGGGCTTCTCACAGCTCTTTACCGGCGTGGTAACCGTGTTCGGCACCATTGGGTTCATGCTTTCGCTCAGCCCCGCGATTGCCGCCGTCGTAGTCGTGCTTACGCCGGTCAGCCTGTTTGTGTCCAGCTTTATCGCCCGCGGCGTGTCCCGGAGTTTCCGCGAGCAGTCGACCATCCGCGGCCGCCTCGGCGGCTTTGTGGAGGAGATGCTGGGCAGCCAGTCCGTCGTAAAGGCGTTCGGGTACGAGCAGCGCGCCCAGGCCCGGTTCGACGAGGTCAACGAACATCTCAACAAAGTGGGCCTGCGCGCCCAGTTTTTCTCGGCCATGGTCAACCCCTGCACCCGCTTTGTCAACGGCCTGGTCTACGCCGCCGTGGGCATCTTCGGCGCGCTGCGCGTCATTGCCGGCGGCCTGTCTGTGGGCGGCCTGTCGGCCTTCCTCGTCTACGCCAACCAGTATACCAAGCCCTTTAACGAGATATCGGGCGTCATCGCCGAGCTGCAGTCCGCCATTGCGGGCGCGCGGCGCGTGTTTGAACTGCTCGATGTGGAGCCCGAACCGCCCGACGCGCCGGACGCAGTCGCGCTTGAGAGCTGCGCCGGCCGGGTCGAGCTGGACGACGTGTCCTTCTCCTACCGCCGCGATGAGAAACTGATCGAACATATGAGCTTTGCAGTGGAGCCGGGCCAGCGCATCGCCATCGTCGGCCCGACCGGCTGCGGCAAGACGACGCTGATCAACCTGCTGATGCGGTTTTACGACGTGGACGGCGGCGAGATCCGGGTGGACGGCACGCCGATCCGGCGGCTGCAGCGCAAATCTCTGCGCATTCACTACGGCATGGTCCTGCAGGACAGCTGGCTGTTTTCCGGCAGTATCCGCGACAATATCGCGTACGGGCGCGAGGACGCGACGATGGACGAGATCGTGGCGGCCGCCAAGGCCGCGTACGCCCACGGATTTATCAAGCGCCTGCCGCAGGGCTACGACACCCTTATCGGCGAGAGCGACGGAAACATCTCGCAGGGCCAGAAACAGCTTCTCTGTATTGCGCGCGTCATGCTCACGCGCCCGCCCATGCTCATCCTCGACGAGGCGACAAGCTCCATTGACACCCGCACCGAGGTCCGCGTCCAGAAGGCGTTTGCCGCCATGATGGAGGGCCGCACCAGCTTTGTCGTCGCGCACCGGCTGTCCACCATCCGCAGCGCGGACTGCATCCTCGTCATGCGCGACGGCCGCATCATAGAGCGCGGCACGCACGAACAGCTAATGGCGGCGGACGGATTCTACCGCCAGCTCTACAACAGCCAGTTCGACACGAGCGCGCTCTGACGCGCCCCATAAGAGAATAAAAGATTCGGTGCAGGAACCGGCGTGCAGATCACGCCGGTTCCGATTCATGTAAGCGCTCCCTTCCAATCTTTAAAGAAATGCGGATTTGTCCTGCATGGGTAAAGTACAAAGGGTGCATAGTGAAAAGTGAAATTTTTTATTTTACGAGCCCATTTTCAGAAAGATAGGCATCAATGGCACTTGCGTCAGACGGCCTTGCAAACATCCAGATCGGAAGAGCACACGTCTGAACTCCAGTCACACAGTGATCTCGT
>CAJLRT010000204.1 GCA_905209135.1 uncultured Eubacteriales bacterium | reverse complement strand
ATGCTGCCGCCGGATACGGCAATCGTTTCATCACAGCGCTTCCCGCAATATCCTGTCCGTCTGCATCCGTCTCGGCCGAAACGGCGGAGACGGACCCTTTTTGCGCCCGGGAATACGGCGCGCCCGCTGCTGCAAGATGATTTATAGTACAATAAAATGCGCAAAAAGTCAATAGCCCCGGTACCGGGAGCCCTGTCTCCGAAAATGCGGCGCTTCTGCGCCGCGGGTCTGTTTTTGCGGCCTATCTGCAACAAACGTACGCGCTTGGTCGATTCCGCCCCGCCCGCATACACTGATATGGGCGCCGATGACAAATTCATCCATGTATAGTTTTCGCCGGCAAAACAGAAACTGCCATTGAGAGGCCGGAACGGATTTTCATCAGTCCTGTCTATGAACATAAAAAAATCGGAGGTGGATGCATGGCTGACTACAAACAGATGTACATCACGATGTTCCAGTCTGTGACCAAAGCGATCGAACTGCTGCAGAAAGCGCAGGCCGACGCGGAGGATTTATATATCGCTGCGGAGGATTTTAAGGCGACTGTGCTCGGCAAACGACAGGAAACCGAAGTGCCGGAGGCTGCGGACGCCGAACGCTGATAGGCGGGGAACGGCTGAAAAAAGGACCGGAAGAAAACATCTTCCGGTCCTTTTGCAGGCGGTGGCGTTATTCCATCGCTGCGTTTTTGTTCATGATCGCGCCGATAAAGTAGAGAACGGGCAGAACCAGTCCGAACAGCTGCGTCCAGTGGAATCCGGTCCAGATCATGTTGATCAGGGTGAGCAGAATAATAATCGCGCCGAGCACAATGCAAGTGGTGGCCCGCTCGGGCTCGTCGCTGTATTTCACACCGAAGATGCCCGCGATAAACTGCAGAATTCCGCTTGAACAGGATAGGATGGTCCCGATAACCATCAGGGCCCCAAGTCCCGCTGCGCCTGACACGGCCATGGCAGTACCGCTGAATATGCCGACAAGCGCGACAATAATCGTGACAAGGCTGAAAATGATAAACAGTATGCCGACAATTTTCAGCAGTGCTTTGCCGGGTGCGTGTGTCATAAAATCGTCTCCTTCTTTCAAATTCTGTTTGCTGAGAAGCATACCGAGAAATACGGTACTTCTATCTGAAAGTACACAAATCCGCAATTCTCCCTGCTAGTATATCCAGAACCGCGTCGAATATCGGCTGGTAAATTCACATAAATTTAACAGTAAAAAATCTGTTTTTGCAGCAAAAAACGCGGCCGTTTTTTATACGGCCGCGTCTGCTTTCACATGGTACATACGCCGCTGTTTTCGCGATGTCCCGCGGCGCCCGCCCGTTGCCGGGCCTAAATCTCTGTTCAGCGCCAGTCCAGCCTGCGGATCAGCTCCAGCGCCAGGTAGGCGAACCCCTTGTCGCTCGGATGGGCGTGGTCGGAGAAGAACTCCTGCTCGTGCGGAATCAGCTGCATGCCGTCGAGCGCCGTATGTCCGTACTCGGCCGCGACCCGGCGCGCGTGTTCGCCGATGAGCAGGGTGGTGTGCAGCTTTTCGTTCATTTCGTCCGTGCCCTCAGAAAATACGATCTGCCAGAACGGCGATACGACCGTGACGGGCGTGTCGGGATAGCGCCTCTTGAGTTCTGCGAAAAACGCGTCTATATTTTTGCGTATTTTATGTATGTCCTGAACGAATACCAGGTCGTTCGTGCCAAGCTCCACCAGAATCCGGTCGGGCCGGTAGTCAAGCTCCGGCTCCACAAGATCCGGCCGGAACACCTCGCCGCCGACGCTGAGGTTGAGGTAGTCGTACCCGTAGTGGCGGGCGAGCAGCGGGACAACGCTCACGGATGGGTTCACGCCGAACAGCCCCTGTGAAATGGAGTCGCCGAGCACCAGCAGCTTCGGTTCGTGCGCATGGCTCACCGTTTTGAAGTTGCCAATCCGTATATCGGTAAAGGTGACGTCCGCGCCGATGGGGAAGAAGATCTCCACAACCGCGCCCGGCGTCTGAATCGTGTATTCCACCGTGCCGCTTTCAGACCCGTCCGGCTCCCGGACAGCGCGGGTAAACAGGCCGTTTTCATAGACGTCGAATACAATAACAGGGTAGTAAATCTTTGTCATGCGGTAGGAAAAGGACACTGTTTTTGCATCGGTCACAAACTCCATGGACATGCCGACCGGGCAGTAGGCGTAGGGACACTCTGGCTTTTCCTCGGTATAGAGGCGCAGCCGCTCGTCGGAAAAACGCACCGGCGTAAAAACGCCGCCGCGTTCCAGAACGCGGGTACAGTGCCGGAAAATGGTTTTCAGTTCTTGCATATGTCAGCCTCCTAAGAATTTTTCATAATAATGCTTTCCACAACGTCGGACGCGTTCTCGCAGCAGTCCAGGCATTTTTCAAGCCGGTTGTACAGGTTGTTCCAGGCGATGAGCGCAACGGGGTCCTGTTCATGGACGAACACATCGTGCAGCGCCTGTATATACAGTGCGTCGCCCTCCTCCTCTATCCGGTTGACTTCTATGATGTTGTCCCGTATTTTCTCCGATTTTTTGAAATGGCGCAGTTCTCCGATCACGTCCTTGAGCCGCGCGCAGCTCTCTGTAATCAGCTCGGCAAACCGGACCGCCTCCGGCCGGATCGAGCGTATATGAAAGGTGTAGCAGCTTATGAGCACGTCCTCAATATTGTCGGTCACGTTATCAATCTCCTGCGTCAGCGCGACAATATCCTCGCGCTCCAGCGGCGTAATAAACTCCTTGGCGAGCTTTTTGTTGATCTCGTGCTTTTTCATGTCCGCCGTGTGCTCTATAATGTGC
Source organism: uncultured Eubacteriales bacterium (assembly GCA_905209135.1). GTDB lineage: Bacteria > Bacillota > Clostridia > Oscillospirales > UMGS1783 > UMGS1783. Next base: position 416 of record CAJLRT010000204.1, on the reverse strand, counting down.
ATCTGCTCCAATGTAGTGTTCAGCGTATCCGGATCAAACGCCTTCAGGTTCTGTTCCAGGTATGCGGCCGCGTCGCAGAAGCTCTCGGCCACGTCGATGAACATGGAAAAATAGTCGTTGTCTTTACGTGCCATACAAGTCCCTCCTTATATAAAAGCCAGGAAAAGCTTTGCCATCAAATACCCGATAATGCCGCAGCCCGGGAAAGTCAGAATCCAGGTGAGAACCATTTCCCGCGCCACGCCCCAGTTTACATATGTAATTCGCTTCGCCGCGCCCACGCCCATAATCGCCGTTGTCTTTGTGTGCATCGTGCTGACGGGCACGCCGGTCAGCGACGAGAACAGCAGGCAGGCGGAAGGTCATACTTTGCTTTTAGTCCTGTATCTGTCCATGTTTTTCCTCCATCGTGTGAA
>CAJLRT010000203.1 GCA_905209135.1 uncultured Eubacteriales bacterium | reverse complement strand
TATCAAGGCCTTTACCGCCGCGGTGTTCGGCGGCATCGGCTCCATTCCCGGCGCAATGATCGGCGGGCTCTTTTTGGGGATTATTGAACAGTTCAGCAAATCGCTGTTCGCGGACCTGCAGCTCACGGCGCTTTCAGACGCCGTCGTATTCATTATCCTGATCGTTATTCTTCTGATCAAGCCGACAGGGCTTCTCGGCAAGAAGATAACGGAGAAAGTGTGAGGTAACGCAGATGCAGAAAAAAGCATTGTTTTCACATGTCCGTTCCTCATCCAGCAAAAAGTGGTTTACCATTCTAGGCATGGCAATCGCCTTTGCAGTTTTGCAGACGCTGGTGTATACCGGCGGGCTGTCGAGCCAGTTGCGGGGCCTGCTGCTTCCCCTGTGCTACAATATCATACTGGCTGTTTCCCTGAATCTGACGGTAGGAATCCTGGGCGATCTATCCCTGGGACATGCCGGATTCATGTGTGCGGGCGCTTTTATGGGCGCGTTTGTCAGCAAATGCCTGGCCGTTATTTCCCCCGGTTGCCCGGACTGGCTGCGGCTTGTGCTTGCGTTTGCGGCAGGCGGACTGGCCGCCGCACTGTTCGGTTTCATCGTCGGCATTCCCGTATTGCGGCTCCACGGGGACTATCTTGCAATCGTTACGCTTGCGTTCGGCGAGATTATGTGGAACGTGTGCAGCGTTGTACGCGTTGCCTATGACTCCAACGGCCTTCATTTCCGCCTGGGCGGCACGGCGATCGAGGGCTTGGAAGCGGATGCGGAATATATTGTAAACGGTTCGCGCGGCATACAGGGCGTGGGAAAAATGGACCCGAAATCCGTTGGCTTCATCGCCGCGTTCCTGATTACGGCAGTGATTGTTCTGCTCTGCTTCAACTTTATCCACTCCAAAGCCGGACGCGCGGTCAAATCCATACGCGACAATGTGATCGCGGCGGAATCCTGCGGTATCAGCACCAACCGATATAAGCTGCTTACCATTGTCCTCTCCGCATTCTTTGCAGGCATTGCCGGAGTGCTCTTCACGCAGTCCATCGGTCAGTTCCAGGCGTCGGCCTCCAATTTCGGCTATGCAATGAGTATCAATATTCTCGTGTTCGTCGTGCTGGGCGGCATGGGTTCCACACTCGGCTCCATCATCGCCGCCGTGGTGCTGACGATTCTCCCCGAATGGCTGCGGTTCCTGCAGGATTACCGCATGCTGATATACGCCGTTGTTTTGATCGGCATGATGCTCTTCAATGCAAGCCCGAAGCTGCACGGCTGGGTCGTGTCCGCAAAAAAATCCATTGCGGTTTTTTTCAGAAAACTGTTCCATCTTCAGAAAAAGGAGGCCGCTGACTAATGGACGATATGTCAAAACTCGTTTCTGTTCCCAGCGACTCGCTCATTCCAAGGCGCGATCTGGGCAAGCGGCCGATTCTGGATGTCCGGCATCTGGGCATCGATTTCGGCGGGCTGACCGCGGTAGACGATTTCACGCTGACGATCGGACGCACGGAGATCGCCGGGCTGATCGGCCCCAACGGCGCGGGCAAGACGACTGTGTTCAACATGCTGACCAACGTGTATCAGCCCACCCGCGGCGCTATACTCCTCGACGGCGTGGACACAAAGGGTAAAACGACGGCGCAACTGAACCGGATGGGGATTGCGAGGACGTTCCAGAATATCCGGCTGTTTTCCAATATGTCTGTAATCGACAATGTGAAAGTCGGACTCCACAACAACATCCGCCAGTCGTTTTTCGCCTCCATCTTCCGCGGGCCCGCCTATTACAAAAGCGAGCGGGCCGCCAACAACCGGGCGCTGGAACTTCTGGATGTGTTCAATATGGCAGACCTGGCGTCCAGCAAAGCCGGTTCCCTCCCCTACGGCGCGCAGCGCCGGCTGGAAATCGCACGCGCGCTGGCCACGAATCCGGGCATTATTCTCCTGGACGAGCCGGCCGCCGGCATGAACCCGACCGAGACCGCCGAACTCATGGAAACCATACGGAAAATCCGGGATGATTTTCAGATCGCCATTATGCTGATTGAGCACGACATGAGCCTTGTGATGAATGTTTGCGAAGGCATCTGTGTCCTCAACTACGGCAAGGTGATTGCAAAGGGTTCTCCTGACACGATTAAGTCGGACCCTGCCGTGATTGAAGCGTACCTGGGCAGACGGGATAAGGAGGGCGCATGATGGAAACCATTCTCACTGTGGACAATATTAACGTATACTACGGCAATATCCATGCGATAAAAGACGTTTCGTTCAGCGTGCAGAAAGGCGAAATTGTTTCGCTCATCGGCGCGAACGGCGCGGGAAAATCCACGTGCCTGAAAACGATATCCGGCCTGCTTCGCTCCAGAACCGGATCCATTTCCTTTGATGGAAAGGACATAGGAAAAACGGAGGCGCACAAGCTTGTATCGCTCGGGCTTGCGCAGGTGCCGGAGGGCCGGCGTATTTTTCTCAATATGACGGTGATGGACAATCTGCGCATGGGCGCCTTTACGCAGAATAAAATAGACCCGCAGTCACTGGAGCTTGTATTTGAAAAATTCCCCCGGCTCAAAGAGCGCCAGAACCAGATCGGAGGCACGCTTTCCGGCGGCGAACTGCAGATGCTGGCGATGGGCCGCGCGCTTATGTCGCATCCGAAGCTGCTTATGCTGGACGAACCGTCCATGGGCCTGGCGCCCATTCTGATCGACCAGATTTTTGAGATTATCCAGGAGCTGCACAAAATGGGGACGACAATCCTTCTCGTGGAGCAAAACGCAGAGAAAGCCCTGAAGATATCGAACCGGGCATATGTACTGGAATCCGGCCGCGTGACCCTGACCGGCACCGGCGCGGAGCTGGCTGCAAGCGATGACATACGCAAGGCGTATCTGGGCGGATAACGGAAATAAAAAAGAACGGCGGTGCCGTTCTTTTTTTTACCGAAGTCAGCAATGGTATGTAAATCCGGCCCCCCCCCTCGACCGGCGCTGCGGCTCCGGGAGAGCCTTTTGTGCGCATTTCCCGCATGAATTTATACATCGCGGTTCTGTTTGCGCGTTTCCTTCCATATACTATAGCGTGTCCGATTATAGTAAAGGAAGGTGCGATCCATGCAGCAGACTCAGCTTGATATTCATTTACATACTCCCTACCCCGCCGTTCATGCGGAAGGACCGAATATGCAGTATGCCCGCATCATGCTCGACAATATCGGCGGCGGGAAT
>CAJLRT010000202.1 GCA_905209135.1 uncultured Eubacteriales bacterium | reverse complement strand
CAGGTGCGGCTGGAAAACTGGCTGGGACGTTACGCGGAGCCGGATTTTCTCCAGTGGGCCGTCACGCTGCGCGAAAGCGGCACGCTGGCCGGCGTCGTCAATCTGCACGGCGTGGATGAGGCGCACTGCTGCGCCGAGACCTCCTATGCTCTTTCACCCGCGTACCGCGGCGCCGGGCTGATGCCTGAAGCCCTGGGGGCCGTTCTGCGCTTTGGCTTCGCACAGGCGGGGTTCAACCGCATCTGTGCAGAAGTACTGGCGGGCAATGCGGCCTCTGTGCGCGTGCTGGAAAAATGCGGATTCCGCCGGGAGGGCATACTGCGCCGACGCTACCGGAAAGACGGGTGCTTTGCGGACGCCTGGCTGTACGCCGTCCTTTCGTCGGAATTCTCCGACCAAAGCAAATGAAAACAACAAAAAGGCCTCCGTCGGAGGAGAAGGCCTCATAAAGAAGTTAAGGGCAAGACAGACCGCAATGGTTTGCCTTGTCCTTTTTTATTGTGTAACCCACTATGACACTTTCGGGGAAAATGCCAGCGGGGAGAACGATAAAGCTGTTATCTATCCCAATTTGTTCTTTTCGCCCCAGATGCACAGCTGGTCCAAAACGGCCATCAGGGATTTTCCTCGGTCGCTGAGGCTGTATTCTACCTTTGGTGGAATTTGCGGATACTCTCTTCTTATAATCAGCCGGTCTGATTCTAACTCTTTTAGGTTTGTACTGAGAGTTTTATCAGATATGTTTTTCAAATACCGTTTCAGTTCATTGAACCGCACGACTTCATACTCCATAAGGCAGTACAGAATGACCATTTTATATTTGCCGGATATGAGAGACAGCGTATAACTGAATCCGGTATCCTCAAAATTCGCGTTCTCAATAAAATTCTTTATCATCGTACACTATCCTTTTAAGTAGTACCTATCCAAAATGATAGTACTTGAATTGTTGACAACAAACACTATAATTATATATAGGATAGCTGATCCTGTCAATTCTAACGATGAAGTGAGGTAATGATGATGCGGACAAAGCTAAGCATCACAGAGGGCATTTTCCCGATGCCTGTTCTGATGGTCGCCACCTACAATGAAGATGGCAGCGTTAACGTGATGAACGCCGCTTGGGGCACCATGCAGGAGCGGGAAACCGTGGTTCTCAATTTAACCGAAACCCATAAGACTGTGAAAAATATTAAGGCACGCGGCGCCTTTACTGTCAGTATAGCCGATGCCGCTCACGTGATAGAAGCGGATTATTTCGGCGTGGAATCCGGGAACAGGACTGCCGACAAGTTTACCCGCAGCGGCCTTACCGTCAGCAAAGCCCAAATGGTAGACGCCCCTGTTATCAACGAGTTCCCACTTTGTCTCGAATGTGAATTTGTTGAATATCAGGATGGCAAATATGGCTGTGGAGTGATTGGAAAGGTCGTCAATGTCACTGCGGATGAAAGCGTTATGGAAAACGGCAAGCTTAATATGTCGTTGGTAAACGCCATCGCCTTTGATCCGTACACTCATGGGTATTACAAGGTGACGGAGCGTGTTGGTGAAGCATTCAAAGATGGTCTGAAGCTGAAAAAATAAAGTTAACGCCCGCTGGAAAGCAAACACTTTTCAGCGGGCGCTAATTTTCTTATGGGAGTTCTTCCGACAGCGGAGGCCTTTTTGTTCTATATTCTTCGCACACAGCACGGCAAAGGCGGCGCGCCCGGCCTATCCCCCCTGCTTTTGCCTGGCACGCGCGGCATAACGGCCGGGCGGCATGCCGTATTTGCGCCGGAACATGCGCGAAAAGGAAAACACATCCGGATATCCCGCCTGACGCGCCGCTTCTTCCTGAGACATGCCGTGCTCCGTCATGAACTGCGCCGCTTTTGCCAGACGGCAGGACACGATGTACTCTTGCGGAGAAAGGCCCGTCTGCTGCCGGAAGAGCCTGCAAAAATAACTGCGGTTCAGGCCCAGCCCCGCGGCGATATCCTGTACCCGCATAGGCTGGGAATAATTCGATTCGATGTAGTTCACAGCCTGTCCCACATAGTTGCCGCCGTGCCCCTGCGCCGGGCCGCGGGCCGCGTCCAGCTCCGCAAACAGCTCATAGAGCTGCGCGCAGATGCGCCACTCCTTTGCAGGCATATCTCCGCAGCCTGCAATGCGCGAAAAATTTTGCAGCGCGCCGGGCAGGCGCAGCACGTCCTGCTCCAGCAGCGCCGCAAAGGGCGGCGCGCAGTCAAATCCGGCCCACATGTATTCCCACGGGTCGCGCATATCCGCTTCGTAATATGTCACCTCGCCGGGGCGTATCACGAATATTTCGCCCGCCTGCAGTGTGTACTCCCGTTTCCCGCGGCGGAATATCCCCTTCCCGCGCACAACATAATGCAAAAGAAAGTATTCCCGCACCGCCGGGCCGAAGGAATGCCCCGGCGCACACGCCTCCACTCCGCATATCCTCGGATTGATGTCTGCCATGTGCAGATTGTCCAGAAGCGTATCCTTCATTTCTCCCGCCGCCCTTCCATCAGTCACATTATGCCAAAAATGCAGCGCAGTTTGCAATACCCTTTCCCGTATTTTTTTGCTAGACTGTGCGTAAGGAGGCGGTACAATGATAAAGATCACATTTATGGGCGCAGGCAGCACGGTCTTTCTGCGCAACGTTTTGGGAGACTGCATCTACACGGATGCGCTCAAGGGCATGGAGATCGCCCTGTATGACATCGACGGCCAGCGTCTGGAACAGAGCGCAGCCATTCTGGAGGCCATCAACAAGGGCAACGGCTGCCCTGCTTCGATCCGCTCTTATCTGGGCGCAGAGAACCGCCGGAAAGCGCTTTCCGGAGCGGATTTCGTCATCAACGCAATCCAGGTGGGCGGCTACGATCCCTGCACCATCACAGATTTCGAGATCCCTAAAAAATACGGCCTGCGCCAGACCATCGGCGATACGCTTGGCATCGGCGGCATCATGCGTGCACTGCGCACCATCCCCGTGCTGGAGGATTTCGCCCGTGATATGGAGGCGGTATGCCCCAACGCATGGTTTCTGAACTATACCAACCCCATGTCCATGCTCACGGGATATATGCTGCGTTATACAGGTGTGAAAACGCTGGGCCTGTGTCACAGCGTACAGACGTGCAGCAAAACTCTGATGGACGCCATCGGCATGAGCGACCGTCTGGAGGCCATTATTTTTGAGGTGAGCAAAAGCTTTATATGGTGGATTGTCTGATTTATTCC
>CAJLRT010000201.1 GCA_905209135.1 uncultured Eubacteriales bacterium | reverse complement strand
ACCACCGAGATCTACACTCTTTCCCTACACGACGCTCTTCCGATCTCCGCCGTCGCCTTTCTCTCCGGGGACTTTGCCCTCTCCTTTCGCCTGCACCCGCTGCTCATTCCGGCCGGGATCGGGCTGATGGCCTTGTTCTACGCCGGGCCGCTGCGGCTGACAAAGCGGGCGAAGAACGCGGTTGCCTTTGCGCTCGGCGGCCTGTTCCTTGCCGTATACATTGCCCGGCTTGCCCTGCACGCTATCCCGTAAGTAGGTATTTTCCGATTTGGATTGACATTTTCCCCATAGTAAGGTAATATAATGATAACAATTCTAGTAAGGAAGTGTTACAATGGACGCTCAGAGAGTCGATATGTTCCTATACCCGCATGCCAAGTACTTTCCCCCCGAGAGCATCAACCAGGTACGCGACCGGCTGCTGGCAATGCCGGAGGACCAGTTCTACCGCGCGCAGGCGATTGAGTACAAAGACCCGACGACCCTGCTGCTGATTTCCGTGCTGCTCGGCACGCTTGGCGTGGACCGGTTCATGCTCGGCGACATCGGCATGGGCATACTCAAGCTTCTGACCGGCGGCGTGTGCTGCATTCTGTGGATCATTGACATCTGCACCATTCAGAAAACTGTGCGGGACCAGAATTTCCAGGCGATCATGACCGTTATGTAAGCGCAGGGCCGGAAAAAATTTGTTGGACACAGCTATTGACAAATTGTTTTGTTCATAGTATAATATAGCATAATCAAAAGAAGGCAATGATCAAGAGGAGTAGGCGATTTCTACCGACAGAGAGGGCTGACCGGCGTATGCCGGCTGTGAGTCGGCCCGGGCCTGGAACCGCTGAACGTAGCTTGTGAGCTGTTTGTCTGAAACTTGGGGAGTAGGACAAAACGGGTTCCTCCGTTACAAGGATAGGAGATGTTTGTCTCCGAAAAGCGTGCCCATTTTTTGTGGGCAAAACCGGGTGGTACCGCGGGAGTTCATAATGCTCTCGTCCCTGTATTTTGCAGGGGCGAGAGCTTTTTTGTTTCCCCTTTGGCTTCTTTTGTTACACTATCAAGAGGATTGGTGAGCATCATGCTGCTGGAAAAGTTCTGCCGGATCAACTATGATTCCTATGAAGACTTTTATGAAAACTTTCACATCAACGTGCCTGAAAACTTCAACTTCGGCTTCGACGTCGTAGACGTCCTGGCCGCAGAGAAACCCGAGGCGCGCGCGCTCGTTTGGTGCAACAACAAAGGGGAAAACCGTACGTTTACGTTCTCTGACATCAGCCGCCTGTCCAACCAGGCTGCAAATATGTTCCGCGCCCACGGACTCGGCAAAGGCGATATCGTCATGACGACGCTGCGCAACCGCTATGAATACTGGATTGCAGCCGTGGCGCTGCACAAGCTCGGCGCAGTGCTCCTGCCGGCCACGCACCAGCTTACGAAGAAGGATATTGCCTACAGGATTGAAGCCGCCGGGGTCAAGGCGATTGTCACGGACGGCGAGCCGCGGCTGGTGCAGTGCATTGATGAAGCCGCCGCATACAGCAGCTTTCTGAAGCTGAAGTTTATTGTGGAGGGCGAGAGCGATGGCTATATAGACTTTGACGCGGCGATTGCGGAGCAGCCGGATGTATTCCCCCGCCCCACCGGAGACGCGGCCACCACCAACGACGACCTGTTCCTCATGTATTTCACATCCGGCACGACCGGCCTGCCCAAGATCGCCATGCACGATTACCGCTATCCGCTCGGACATATTCTGACTGCGCGGTTCTGGCAGGATCTGCGGCCGGGCGACCTGCATTTCACATCGGCGGACACCGGCTGGGCCAAGACCTCCTGGGGCAAAATCTATGGACAGTGGCTCAGTGAAGCGACTGTGTTCGTGTATGACTATGACTCCAAATTCAATCCGACCGAGTATCTGCGCGTGATTGAACAGTATAAGGTCAACGTTTTCTGCGCGCCGCCGACTGTGTTCCGCTTCCTCATTAAAGCGGACATTGGCCACTATGATCTTTCCAGCCTGCGCCACTGCTGTATTGCCGGCGAGCCGCTCAATGCGGAAGTCTACAACAAATGGAAGCAGATTACCGGACTGGAACTGCGCGAGGGCTTCGGGCAGAGCGAGACGGCTGTGCTCGTGGCGACGTATCCGTGGCTGGACGCGAAACCCGGCTCCACCGGCCGGCCCAGCCCGCATTTCCGCGCTAAGCTGCTCGACAAAGACGGCAACGAAGTCGGCCCCGGCGAAGAGGGCGAGATCTGCATCCCGACCAAAGACGGGCATCCCGCCGGGCTGACGCTCGGATACTACAAGGATAAAAAGAATACGGACGCCGTTCTGCACGACAGCTGGTACCACACCGGGGACATGGCCTGGGCCGACAGCGAGGGATACTGGTGGTTTGTCGGACGCAGCGACGACGTGATTAAGTGCTCGGGGTACAGGATCGGCCCGTTTGAGGTGGAAAGCGCGCTGCTGGAGCATCCCGCTGTGATGGAAACGGCGATCACCGCCGTGCCCGATCCGACCCGCGGACAGATCGTAAAGGCCACCATTATCCTGGCAAACGGCTTTGATCCGAGCGATACGCTGAAAACAGAGCTGCAGACACATGTAAAAACCGTGACCGCGCCCTATAAATACCCGCGTATCATTGAATTTGTCGATGAAATTCCCAAGACGATCAGCGGCAAGATCAAACGCGCAGAGCTTCGGCACAGGGACAGCCTGCGTTTTGATTCATAAGAAGCGCTGGAAACGCATGGAGTGCATCCGGCGCACAGGAGAAAAGCGGTGCGATGCAGGCGCGTTTCAGGCGGTAAGCCGGAGTAAGCTTTTTTGCGCATAGAACGAAGCGTTTACGGAAGCGGGGCGATATTGGCCCCGCTTCTTGCGCTTTTACGATTGATACAAGGCATTGCGGCGGTGGTTTATGAAAGTTCGGCGCTGTTGCGGGGCGCGGGGCGCAGGCGCAGGCGTGAGGCGCGGGGCGCGGGTGCGGGCGCAGGCGCGGGGCGCGGGGCGCGAAAAAATCGCGCTGTGGAATGCTGGAATGGGTATGTGCGGCGGAGACTGAGGCGAAGCGGGATAAATTGAGACAGGATATGGGGACGAAAACGCCGAAAAAGGGCGGTGCGAAAATCGCACCGCCCTTGAAGCATATGCATGTATTCATACGAGCTGTTCTTTGCTAAGGGTTTTGGAAGGGATGGTTTTCTGGCGCAGGTTGTGCTCGGCCTGAATGTGACGGATT
>CAJLRT010000200.1 GCA_905209135.1 uncultured Eubacteriales bacterium | reverse complement strand
AGGGCGCGGGCGCGGGGCAGGGGCGCGGGCACGGGCACGGGGCGTAGGGCGCGAGTGCGGGCAGGGGCGCAGGGCGCAGGCGCGGCATTGCTGCAATCGAATATTGCTTATTATATGACGTTTCAGCGCCAAATTTCATTTGTCCCTGATTATTTTGGTCATTACGGGTCTGCCGGAGTCCGCCGCCTGTGCGACAGAGCGGATTCTTTCCCGCGCAGCAAAAAAACAATCGCCTGCGGCGGCGCTTTTCCCCGAAAAAGAAAACGCCCGCAAAACATGCGTTTTGCGGGCGTTTTCTGCCTGCGGCCGGCTATGCCCGGCAGCCGCAGTATTTTTCAAACGCTTTTTCCACGGCGCGGGCATTCTCCTCCGGCGCGCCGAGCGAATAGATGCCGTTGAACGATGCGACAAAGCCCATAAATCCGCCCTTGTCCGTGCCGAGCTTGTCAACGTAATCTCTCACTTCGTCATAAATATCCTGCACCGTGCCCTGGATGGCCGTGCTCTGGTAGCCGATCGGGCAGGCAAAGCAGATTTTGCCGCGGAACTGCTCGCTCATGGCATCCAGCCCGTTCAGGCGCGGCTGGCCGGGATTGAGCGCATCCAGCCCGATATCGATAAAATCGCCGATGATATCAATGATATGCCCGCAGCAGTGCATGATCACGTCCAGCCCAAGCGAGTGCGCCAGTTCAATCTGCTTTTTATACCGCGGCATGAAAATCTCCTGGATCAGCTCCCGGGAAATCAGCAGGGACGTCTGCGTCCCCCAGTCGTCGGCAAGGCAGATGGCGTCAAACCCCGCCTTAGCGCATTCCCGGATCAGCTCCTCTTCCGCTCCGAATACAATATCCGCAAGCTTATCCACGTTTTCTCTCTCCACCAGCATATCCATCATGAAATTTTCAAATCCGCGGACAAAGCTCATAATGGTAAAGCCGCTGAGAATAAAATCGGCAATGTAATATTTGTCCGGATGCTGCCGCATGATCTCCTGCGCAGCGTCAAAACGCCCCGGCCGGCCTGCCTGCAGCGGAACATAGGAATCGAGCTGGTCCCAGTCGGTGATCGCCGGGTCCTTGACCACGCCGAGCTTGAATTCCATACCGGTTTCCGCCCAGTTGAAACCCCATTCCGTCACGCGGCCGTCCTCGCCGCCGTACATCTCCTGTACGCCGAGCATGACCGCGTCGCTCTTGGCAATCCGGTCCGTTCCATAGTACATCAGCGGCGCATAGGGCGGCGACTGAAAATGAATGGCACGTTTTACAACTTCTTTTCTGGTCATATCCATTCTCCTCGTTTATGATACAGGGGGATTTGCTTTCCCGGAAACGCTCTTTTGCCGCGCGGCCGGGATTTTCGGGAACAGACGGCTGCAAGCGGCACATCCCCCCGGAAAGAGGGGGGAACCATACCGCGGCGGCGCTGCCCGCCCTGCAAAATGCCGGGCAAACGCGCATCCCGCCGCCTGCTCTGTAACTGTTTCCGGCCGGGATCAGCCCCGGTATGCCTTTGCGGTCAGGAATGCGGCAAGCAGGTTTTCGCCGGAGACGGACGCTTCCAGATTGTGCACCTGGGAGAATATGTAGCCGCCGCCGGCGGTGAAAACGTCCAGATTGCGCCGGACTTCCGCCGCCACCTCTTCCGGCGTTTTTCTGCACAGCGTGCTCTGCGTATCCACGCCGCCGCCCCAGAAGGTAATATCCTTCCCGTACGCCTTTACCAGGCGCTCCGGCTCCATGCCGGCGGCGCTGATCTGCACGGGATTGAGCGCGTCCACGCCGATTTCAATGAAATCCTCAATCAGTTCGTAAACGGCGCCGCAGGAGTGGAACAGCACCTTGACCTCCGGGTAGTTTTTGTGTATGAAATCGAACATCCGCTTATGGTGCGGCTTGATCCGCTCGCGGTACATCCCCGGCGGGATCAGCAGGCTCGTCTGCGTGCCCAGATCCTCTGTAAATTCAATGCATTCGATATACTTGCCGCAGGCCGCCAGATATTTTTCCAGATCCTTCATCAGAAGATCCACGCGCTTTTCAAAATAGCGGTCCATCATATCGCGGGTATCTTCGTCCATCATATTGCAGTAGAAGTTTTCATAGCCCCAGTACAGCTGGCCCAGCTCAAATACGTTGCCGTTAAAGACGCCGCACAGCGCCTTGTCGGTCGACTCATAATAGCGCTTCGCCCGGGCGGCGATATCGTCCAGCTCCTCCTGGTCCATTTCCGGGAAGGTCCATTCCTCAAACTCGTCCAGAGTCATAACGTCCCGCATGGGATGGTATACGCGGGCATAGGCTTTCAGGCCTTTCGGACAGCGGGAAACTTCCACTCCGACGTCATAGGATTTGCCCACCGCCGTCTTGTACGGATGCAGAACGTCGTCAAGCGGTTTCAGATAGGAGCGGTCGCCGTTTTCCTGCAATATGGGATGGAAACAGGTCGGCACATATGCCTGCGTCTTCCCGTCCAGCAGGGTGCCGAGTTCAAATTCCTTTACCCGCATGCCCATGCAGGGAGACTGCCGCCACAGGCAGATTACGTCCGCGCCCGTGGCATCCAGCATTTCGGGTTCAACTTCCACCAGCTGACTGAGAACCTCCGGCACCCGGATGGTCGTTTCCGGCAGGCCCAGGATTTTCTTTGCCGCCATGTAAGAATATGCGTTTATGCCGGTGGTGCCTGTTCCGCCGAAATCAATGGCAAGACAGTCCACGCTCTGCCGCCGCAGGGCCGCTGCGATTCTCTCTCTCGAGTTCATGTCTTTTATCCCCCTTTGAAATGTGTTTTTATTGCCTTTTTGGGCTGACTGTCCTCGCAGAATCGCGGCCGGGGCAAACGGCGGCCGAACTTTCGGCTTTTTCGCCGGACCGGGCGCGCGCCGGACGGCTACGCTGCGAGACTTTGGTTTCATTATACCAACGATTTAAAAATATTTCCAGTAAATTTAGAATTTTTATATTTTTTATCCGGACCGCCGGTATGGCCGCGTTTTCGGTGCGTTTTGCAGGGGGACTTTCCGGGGAATGCGCGCAGGTGCGGGGCGCGGGCGCAGGTACGGGCGCGGACACAGGGCGCGGGCACCGGCGCAGGCACGGGCACAGGCGCAGGCGCGGACACAGGGCGCGGGCACCGGCGCAGGCACGGGCGCGGGCGCAGGCGCGGGCACAGGGTGCGGGCGCGGGCGCAGGCGCGGGCACAGGCGCAGGCACGGGCGCGGGCACAAGCAGATCGGAAGAGCACACGTCTGAAC
>CAJLRT010000199.1 GCA_905209135.1 uncultured Eubacteriales bacterium | reverse complement strand
AGTCGGACATTACCAAGTATATGGAAGAAAACCTCAAGCTGGAACTGCTTGGCGCCCGATTTATAATCGACCACGCGGACATAGGGGCCGTCCTCGGCCGCGAGCACATCCACCCTGTCGGCCACGCCGCGCACGCGGACGCTGCCGCCCTCGTACTCGACGCGCATGGAGGCAACCGCGCCGTCCGCGCCGATTTCCAGCTCGAAGTCGGTGGCGACGAACCCGCTCTGCCGCAGTTCTGCAAAGAGCGAATCCACCAAACTCTCCAGAATCCCCTGCAGGCGGAAAAACAGGTACCGGAACCGGGCGGGCTTATCGTGCGCGCCGCCCAGGTATCCGTCCAGATACCGCTTTGTCACAAGCTCCACGCGCGCGCGAAGCGCGGTTTCGTCCGGCTCCCACAGGTCCTGCTCCATCACCTCGCGCAGGATGTGTTCCAGGGCATGGTGGATGAACGTGCCGGTCTGCGGCGCGTCCAGCTTTGCGCCGCGCTCGCGCCGGACGCCCAGGATATAGCGGCAGAAGTGCGCGAAACGGCAGCGGTAGAACGTCTCGATCCGGGTGGGGCTCGCCTCGAACCTGCCCTCGGCGAGCTGGCGTTCGACCCAGGGGGCGCGGGCGCATTCGCCGCGGCCGAAAGCGCGCAGCGACTGCGCGCGGGCGAGCGCGCCGGCATAGGCCGGGTCCGCTTCAAAAAAGGGGCGCAGAGGGCCGTACCTGGCCGGGCTGCCCAGCAGGGCGGCGAAGGCGGAGGCTCCGTCCTGCACCGCGTCCGCGCCGAACGTCTCGTCGCGCGTGACGGCAAGGCCCGGGAACATGGACTGCAGCAGGCTGAAAAAGTAGGACGGGGTCTGCTCGCGTCGGTCGGCGCCGAGTTGGTGGGCCAGCACGAACAGGCGCTCCGAGGGCATGGAAAACGCATAGTAGGCGTACAGGCGCTCCCGGAATATACGGTCGTCCGCCGCCGGTTCCAGCTCAAGCCCGGCGCCGAGCAGGCGGCGGCGGTCCACGTCGCGCAGCAGACCGCGTTCGGGCAGGTTCTGGGGGAATTCCCCCTCGTTCACGCCCAGCACAAAGACGGCCCGGATACGGACGGCGCGGACGCGGTCCACGCTGCCGACGAGCACTTCGTCGAGCGAGGTGGGGATGCGCCCGATGTCAAACGTGGACAGGGCGCACAGGAGCAGTTCGGAAAAGGCGGCGTCGTCCACCGGCTCTTCCCCGCCGGCGGCGGCAAGCTGGTCCAGCACCTGCATGAACACGTCCCAGGTCTGGGCCGCCTCCTGCGAGAGGTCGGGCTCGCCCTGCGCGAGCAGGGCCTGCGCCTCGCGCTGCAGCTTCTGCGGGATGCGGCTCTCAAGCAAAAACGCATACAGGGCCGCGCAGCGCGCCGCGGGCGTGCCGCGCAGGGACTCCTGCAGCCGGAGCAGGGGGCCGAACACCGCGTCGCGGGCGCGGTTGATCTCCGCAAGGCGGGCCTGCACGTCCGCGCCCGCGGAGTCGGAGAAGCCGTCGGGATGGTATGTAAACCCGCCCCTGAGCCAGGCGGCCGGGGCGATGTTCCAGATTTCATGATAGCGCTGCAGCAGGCCGATCTGACGCGCGTCCAGGTCGCACAGCCCGGTCTTGATATGGGTGAACACGTCGTCGCCCGTGAAATCGCCGCCGGCGATGACGAGCGCGGTGCGCACGAACAGGGCGAGAGGCTTTGTGGGGAGTTCTGTTTTTTTGTCCGTGAACACGGGAATGCCGTGCTGGCGGAACACGCTGTCGAGCACGCCACGGTACTGGTCCTGGTCGCGGCAGAGCACGGCGATCTCCCCGTAGCGCAGGCCGTCCTCCCGCACGAGGCGCTGGATCTGCGCGGCGGCGTATTCGGCTTCGTGGAACGGGTCGGACGCGAGATGGAGCGCGACGCCGTCCGGCGCGCCGGAATAAGGCGGGCTTTCCGTGAACAGCGCGGCGCTCAGGCGGCGGAGGCTTTCCGGGACATGGACGACATCGCGCCCGCAGTGCCTGACCGCATAGGCGGACCTGCGCTGCTGCGCCGTGTGAATCAGGGTTTTGGCGGTGGCCTTGATATCCGAGAAAACACCGTAGCCGCCGTCCTGGTCCTCCACGCCGTCGCAGAACAGGCAGACGTGCACGTCGCACCTTTCCATCAGGCGGGCCAGCAGGGCGTGCTCCTGCACGGAAAAGGTCCAGAAGCCGTCCACAAACAGGCGGACGCCCTCGAGCAGGCGGCCGTCGTCGTCAAGCGCCTGGGCAGCCATGGCGGCCGCGGTGCGCGGTTCGGCGCCGCTGGACTCCAGCAGGGCCGTATATGTACCCAGGATCAGGGCGAGCTCGCGCAGCTTGTCCCCCTGCTCCACCTGCGCGGCCGCGTCCATAAATGCGTCGTGCGTGATATTGCAGCGGGCCAGCTCCTCCTCCATGTCCAGCAGCTCTGCGATAAAGCTGGAGGTGGGACGGGTGCGCGCGTATACGTTCAAATGGTCCCTCACCGACTGAAAGGCGCGGTACATGAGCACCGAACGGCCGCCCGATTCCAGCCGGTTCGCATCGGCCCGGCCGGCGGCGAGCAGGATGCGGTAGCACAGGCGCTTGAAGCTGACGACCTCGGCGTCGCAGCCCAGCCCCGCCCCGTACAGGCGGAACACCTCCTGCTCGGCATGGACCGTGAACTGCTCGGGCACGAGCAGCAGGCATTTTTCGCCGCGGCGCACCTGTTCCACAAACGCATTGAAAAGCGCCGCGCGGTTTTCGCCGCCGCCCGTGCCGGTATACAGCGTCAGCACGCGATTTCCCTCCTTTATTCCTGCTGTTCTACAATGAAACTGCCCGTCCGTGCGCGCACGGTCACAGCCTGCACGAGGCCGACGGACAGATAAATGCTTACAACCGACGAGCCGCCGTAGCTGAACAGGGGCAGGGTCAGACCCACGACCGGCAGCACGCCCAGGCACATGCCGATGTTTTCCACGGTCTGGAACATCAGCGACGCGAACACGCCCATACAGATCAGATACCCGCCGCGGTCCTTTGCGCGCCGCGCCGCAGCCAGCACGCGCAGGCACAGAAACGCGAGCAGGACGAGCACCGCAAGCGCGCCCCAGAGGCCGAACTCCTCCGCGGCGACCGAGAAAATAAAGTCGGTATGCTTCTCGGGCAGCATCGACGTCTGGGTCTGGACGCCCTGCAGAAAGCCCGCGCCCGACGTGCCGCCCGCGCCGATGGCGATGCGGGACTGGATCGCCTGATACCCCACTCCGAGCGGGTCGAGG
>CAJLRT010000198.1 GCA_905209135.1 uncultured Eubacteriales bacterium | reverse complement strand
TACGAGATCACTGTGTGACTGGAGTTCAGACGTGTGCTCTTCCGATCTTCCTGCGTCCGTGCCCGCGCCCTTGCCCGCGCCCGCGCCCGCGTCAGCGCCCGGCGCGCTCTGCCTGCTTCCTTACCGTGCCCCGGCGCACCGAGAGCCGCTCTCATCTGCGCGCGGCCCGCACCCGCCTGCGCCGCGCCATCTTCGGTGCGCACAGCGCAAAAAAACAGCCCCCGCGGCAAGCGGGGGCTGTTCTGCGCTATCCCGGCAGTGCGCGCCGCCTCTCGGACTGCGCTACTTATGCGTGCGCTCCCAGACTTCGAGCGTCTTGTCCCAGGAGCTGTAGTAGTCGTCCCCGCGGCGGTCCGCAAGGTCGTAGTTGTCCATAAGATACCCCGCGATATAGGCGGAGTATTTGGTGCTGCCCAGCGTGTTCATGTGCTGGTCGTCGCCCATATCGGTGGCGTAGTTGAGGTCATAGCGGTCCTGCTCAATGTTGAAATTGATCAGCGGGACGCCGTACTGCTCGGCCACCTGCGCGGTGTGGTTGTATGTTTTCTGCTCCAGTGTGTTCTGGAAATAGGGCGAGCAGACGAGCAGCAGCTCCACGTCGTTTTCCCGGCACAGCTCGATGATCTTGATGAAGTACTCGTAGGTCTTATCCGTCATGGGCACAATCTCTGTTTCATTGGAAACGCGCGGCGGCGTAAAGGAGACCTGGTTCGGGTTTTCACAGAAGCCTTTCCACTCCTCATAATAGTCGGGGTTGCCGAGGTCGGGCAGGAAATCGCGCTTGGACAGCTCGCCGTAGCGCGTATGGTAGGTGGGGAAGCCGAGCAGAACGTCTATGAACACGTCCTCCGTGGCGTTGACTTTGGCGGCGGCCAGCCGGTCGAGCGACGGGCGCAGGCCGATGGTGTTTTTCACAATGCGGCTGTAATCGTTGTGGTCCTGCCAGAAGTAGGTGGAGTCAATATCCATGACAAATACTTTGGGGTTCTGGTATTTCAGCGCCTCTTTCATATAGTAATAGGTGCTCCAGGTCGGCTGGGAGCTGCCCGCGAGCGTAAAGGAGGGAATGCCCTCTTCCCGCCAGACGATGGCGGGGTTAAAGCTCTCAAAGGCGTGGCTTGTGCCGCAGAAGATCACATCGCAGCTATTTTCAGGCAGCTCGTAGAAATAGTTGAGGGGCAGGATGCCGTCGTCGTACTTGAACTTGAGCACGCGGCTGATCGCGCCGAGGACCGTGCCCAGGATCAGCAGGAACACAACGGCCTTGCATGCGTCCTTGGCCAGTTTTTGCACAATGCGTTTCGCTTTCATGTGAGCCACCTCCGTCAGAACTGGAAATAGATGAAGTCGGACGCGACGAATTCAGGGCCGTACACGCCGAACACCAGCAGCACGATGATAATGCCCATGTACACGGCCCAGCGCAGCCAGATCTGCTGCGCTTCGAGCCAGGCGCGCACATGCCGCGTCCCGTCGCGCTTGACAAGGCTCATCACAACGAGCACGGCGATGGCCGCGAACAGCACATACCATTCGACGCGCGGCAGGATCATGTACAGCGACTGGTCGAAAAGGACATGGGGCCGGAAATCGGTAAAGATCTGGCGGAAAATGCCGCATGCGCGGGAAACGGTATCCGCCCGGAAGAACACCCAGGCGATATGTACGAGCAGGTAGGTAAAGCCCATCTGCAGGAGTCTGTGCGAGGTCGTGTCCTGCCGGATTTTCAAAACGTCCGCCGCCTTTTTGCGCAGGGGCCGGAGCGCGTCGCCCAGCACCTGGAACAGGCCGTGCAGGCCGCCCCAGATGACGAACGTAATGTTCGCGCCGTGCCACAGTCCGCTGACAAGGAAAGTGACCATCACGTTCAAATACCGGCGCGCCCTGGAGCAGCGCCCGCCGCCGAGCGGGATGTACAGATAGTCGCGGAACCATGTGGACAGCGAAATGTGCCAGCGCCGCCAGAACTCGCGGATCGACTTTGCAAAATAGGGGCGTTCAAAGTTGTCCATGAGCCGGAAGCCCATCACCTGCGCCGCGCCGATGGCAATGTTGGAATAGCCGGCAAAGTCGCAGTAGATCTGCACGCCGAACAGCAGCGTCGCAAGCACGAGCGCCGCGCCGGACTGCACGTCGCCCCGCAAATAGACGGCGTTGACGAAGATGGCGGCGCGGTCCGCGATCACAATCTTCTGAAACAGGCCCCAGGCCATGAGCAGCACGCCCTGCTTGGCGCGCGGCCCGTCGAAATAATGGCGCTCGCGCATCTGGGGCAAAAGGCTGGTCGAGCGCTCAATCGGCCCGGCGACGAGCTGCGGGAAGAAGGAGACGAACAGCGCGTACCGGCCCAGGCAGCGCTCCGGCTCTATATCCTTACGGTACACGTCAACGGTATAGGACAGCGCCTGGAAGGTGTAAAAGGAAATGCCCACGGGCAGCAGCACGTCAAAGGCCGGCTGATGCAGGGTAATCCCCGCCAGGGAAAAAGCGGCGGCCAGCCCGTCCATGACAAAGTCGAAATACTTGAAGAAGAACAGGATGCCGAGGTTGATGAGGAAGGACAGCGCAACGCACCATTTTTTCAGGCGGACGCTTCTCTTTTCATCCTCCACCCGGCCGGCCCGGCCGATGAGGATACCGCTGAGGTAGGTCACGAGCGTGGAGCAAAACAGCAGCAGTACGTACAGGGGGTTCCAGCACATGTAAAAGTAGTAGCTGGCGATCAGCAGCCAGACCCAGCGGGCCCGGTGCGGGATCAGGAAATACGCGAGGGTGACGACCGGGAAAAAGATGAGAAACTGCAGTGAATTGAAGAGCATGAAACGGCCCCCTTCATCCCATTTTCATAATAACGTTTTTTTATAAGAAGAATCATAGCACGCGCCCGTATTGTTGTCAATGACGAACGGATAATCTTTGCAGAAAATTGTACGCGCCCGCGGCTCTGTTTTCGCCGGTTCTGGGGCCGTTACGCCCGCGCCCGTGCCTGCGCCCGTGCCTGCGCCCATGCCCACGCCTGCGCCTGCGCCTGTGCCGGTGTCCGCGCCTGCGCCCATGCCCACGCCCGCGCCTGTGCCTGTGCCTGTGCCCGCGCCGGTGTCCACGCCCGCGTCAGCGCCTGCCCGCGCCCACGCCCGCGCCTGCGCCTGCGCCCGTGCCGGTGTCCACGCCCGCGCCTGCGCCTGTGCCTGCGTCCATGCCCGCGCCCATGCCCACGCCCGCGCCTGCGCCTGTGCCTGCGTCCATGCCCGCGCCTGTGTCCGCGTCCGCGCCCGTGCCCGTGCCGG
>CAJLRT010000197.1 GCA_905209135.1 uncultured Eubacteriales bacterium | reverse complement strand
TGACGGACCACTACGAATGCACGCAGTATAACGCCTATGAGAAAAACCGGCCGGTGTCCATGATGCGCGAGACGTACCTGCGCGCGGTGGCGGCGAACCAGACGGACGTGAAACTCCTGTTCGGCGTGGAGCTGGGCTGTCCCAACCACCTCAACGAGCTGGCGGAGCTCGCCCTGTCCGACGGGAAGTTCGACTTTGTCATCGCGTCGAGCCACAACACGCGCGGCAGGGGCGATTTTTACCGCATGGACTACAGCGAAGACCTGACGCCTGTGTTTCGGCAGTATTATGAAGAGCTGTTTGAAATCCTGCGCTGGGGCAAGTTCGACGTGATCGGGCACCTCAACTATTTTGAACGCTATGCCGTGCGGGACGGGTACGAGCTGGATCTGCGCCCCTATCTCGACATGGCGGGCGAGCTGTTTTGCCAGCTTGTCCGGGAGAATAAGGGCATAGAGCTGAACACGGCGGGACTGTTCCAGCCTGTGCACAAGACGCAGCCCGACCTCGATTTTCTGAAGCTGTACAGGGACTGCGGCGGGAAGATCGTCACCGTCGGGTCGGATTCGCACCAGGCCGCGCACGTGGGCCGGGGCATGGACAGGGCGCGCGAAATGCTGCTTGCCGCCGGGTTCGAGTATGTAACCGTGTTTGAAAACAGAACCCCGCGTTTTGTTTCCATAAAATAATAACAAAAAGGAGAAACAGGTATGGACAGGATTTTAGAGCTGCTGCAGAAGGACGCGAAACTGAGCGCGGCGCGTATCGCCGTGATGCTCGGCATGGAAGAAGCAGCCGTTGCCGCAAAGATAAAAGAATATGAAGAGAACGGCACGATTCTTGCATACCGTGCAATCCTGAACGATGAAAAGCTGGACTGCGCGCCTGTGCGCGCGCTCATCGAGATTCGGGTGATGCCGTACAAAGGCCACGGCTTTGAAAAAGTCGCCCGCCACATCAGCCAGTACGAGGAGGTGCGCTCGGTCTCGCTCATGTCGGGCGGGTTCGACCTGTGCGCCGAGGTGGACGGCGACAATATGCGCGACGTGGCGCTGTTTGTAGCCGAAAAGCTTGCCGTGATCGACGGGGTGATGGGCACGACCACCCATTTTGTCCTGCGCAAATACAAGGATGAAGGCGTCTTTTACAAGTTTGAGGAAAAAGACGAGAGGGGCAATACCCTATGATGGATTACAGTCAGCTGATTCCGGAGCGGGTACGGGCCCTCAAGCCCTCCGGGATCCGGAAATTTTTTGACATCGCCGCGACGATGGACGACGTGCTGTCCCTCTCGATCGGCGAGCCGGACTTTGTCACGCCCTGGGTGGTGCGCGACGCGGGAATCGACTCGCTCGTGCGCGGCCGGACCTTCTATACCAGCAATGCCGGGCTGATCGAACTGCGCACGGCCATCTGCGAATACTATGCGCGCACCTTTGCGCTTTCGTATACGCCGGAGCAGGCCCTGGTCACCGTGGGCGGCAGCGAGGCGATCGACCTGTGCCTGCGCACCCTGCTCGGCCCGGGCGACGAAGTCATCATCCCGGAGCCGTCCTTTGTCTGCTACGAACCGATTACACAGCTATGCGGCGGCCGTCCGGTCGCAATCCGGACCAAGGCGGAAAACGAGTTCCGGCTCACGGCCGACGAGCTGCGCGCCGCCATTACGCCCCGGACCAAGATTCTGGTGCTGCCCTACCCGAACAACCCCACCGGCGCGGTGATGGAGCGGGAGGACCTGGAGGCGATTGCCGACGTGCTGCGCGGCACCAACATCATCGTGCTTTCGGATGAGCTGTACGCCGTGCTCACCTATACGGGCAGGCGGCATGTCTCCATTGCGAATATAGAGGGCATGCAGGAGCGCACGATCGTAGTAAACGGCTTTTCCAAGGCTTACGCCATGACGGGCTGGCGGCTGGGATACGCGCTCGGGCCGAAAGACATCATCAAAACCATGACCAAGATACATCAGTTCGCCATCATGTCCGCACCGACAATGGCGCAGGACGCCGCCGTTGTGGCCCTGCAGCCGGAGACGGACGGCGCCGTGCAGGAGATGGTGGAGGAGTACAACATGCGCCGCCGTCTGCTGCTCAGCCGCTTCCGCGGGATGGGGATCGAATGCTTCGAGCCGCTCGGCGCGTTCTATGTATTCCCGAGCATTGCGAAGTTTGGACTGCCCAGCGAGGAGTTCTGCGAGCGGTTCCTGTACGACGAACACGTCGCCATCGTCCCCGGCAGCGCTTTCGGCGCGAGCGGGGAGGGCTTCGCGCGCATCTCCTATGCAAAGAGCCTGCGCGATATTGAAACGGCGATGGACCGTATGGAGCGCTTTATTGCCAAAATCCAGATCGAGAGGTGACGGGCTTGGTCACAGTCAAAACCGCTGCGAAGCTGAATCTGCTGCTCAATATCACCGGGGTGCGGGACGACGGCTATCACACGCTGGAAACCGTGATGCAGACGGTCGACCTGTATGATTTCATGACCATCGACGCGACCGGCGGCCAGATCCGGCTGACGGGCAACCTGCCGTATATACCCTACAATGAAAAAAACCTGGTGTACCGCGCTGCGGCAGCCTTTTTTGAGGCGACGGGCATTCCGCCCGCCGCGCGGATACATCTGACAAAGCACATCCCCGTGCAGGCGGGCATGGGCGGCGGCAGCGGCAATGCCGCCGGCGCGCTCATCGGGCTGAACCGGCTTTACGGCGAGCCGCTTTCACGCGGCGCGCTGGCCGCGCTGGCCGGCCCGCTCGGCGCGGACGTGCCCTATTTCTTTCTTGGCGGAACGGCGCTGTGCGCCGGCACGGGCGACGAGCTTACCCCTTTGCGACCAATGCCGGACTGTGCGATTGTCGTGCTGAAGGACCGGCAGGGAGTGTCCACTTCGGCCGCCTATGCGAAATACGACGCCGACCCCGTCCCGCCTGTGGGCGACGTAAAGCGTCTGCTCGCCGGGATTGACCAGGGCGGGCTTAGCCAGATCTGCGCAGGGCTGGGAAATGTGTTTTACGAGTACGCCGCCGCCCAGTGCCCGCAGATCAAATGGGCGTATGACGACCTGTTCGACGCCGGCGCCGACGGCGTCTGCATGTCGGGCAGCGGCTCGGCCGTGTTCGGCATTTTTGCGGACCCGGACCGCGCGCGGCGGTGTTTTCAAAAGCTGGGCAGAGCCCATGCGTATATATCTATGACTAGGCCGACGAAGGACGCCGTCCTTCTGTTCGAGGGCTGATGGGGGAGAACTATGAAGATAGGTATCGTGGGCCTTCCAAACGTAGG
>CAJLRT010000196.1 GCA_905209135.1 uncultured Eubacteriales bacterium | reverse complement strand
GGATTCACTGCGCGCATACCTTTGCAGGCTGAACCTGCAAAAGCCGGTGATCCTCTGCGGCGATCTCAATGTGGCCCATGCGGAGATCGACTTGAAGAACCCGGCGCAGAACATAGGCAACCCCGGCTTTTCCTATGAGGAGCGCGGTAAATTTACAGAACTGCTGGACGCCGGGTTTACCGATACGTTCCGTTATCTCTATCCTGACGTCGCCGGAGCATATTCCTGGTGGTCATACCGGGGCGGAGCGCGCGGCAGAAATACCGGCTGGCGCATCGACTATTTCCTGGTATCCGACCGGATGCGCGACAGGGTGACGGAGAGTTCCATTCTTTCAGAGGTGTATGGGAGCGACCATTGCCCGATATGCCTGGAAATGGACGTATCGTTGTAAAATAGTTGAGATAGATCGGTATCATATGAAATATATCGGTATTGATCGTGAGGTTGCTATGGGCAGAAACAAACGGATACAAAAGAAAATAGAGGCCAAAAAACAGCAGGCGCAGAATCGTTGTACGATGGAGCCGGAACCGGCGCAGGGTGCGCCATACATACCGGTCGCTCCGGCGGGGCATGTTTCGGACGCAGAGCCCGGGACGTCCCGTGAAAAGGAAAGGCGGCCTGCGCCCGATGCGGCGGAAACAGCCGCTTTGGAATCAGAAAACTGTCCGGCTGCCGAAACAGCCGTGTCGGCCGAAGTTGCTTCGGCCGTTGGCCCGCGCGCGCAGGCGGCGTATGCGGCGCTGAAAAGGTTTTACCGGAAACTGCGCCCGTGTTCCGTCCTGTTGTTTTTTATTCTGATGCTGGCTTATAACGAATTGGCGGTCAAGCTCGTATCCTATGGGCGCGAAGCGACGTCGTTTTTCTTCCCGGTCTTCTATTCCGTTTTTTACGGCGCCATTTTTGCACTGCTGTGCAGTTTGTTCAGCCGGCGCGTCAATCTGCTGATTGCCAAAATCCTGACTTTTGCAATCTTTCTGTTCTATGGAACCCAGCAGGTGTATTTTTATATTTTCAAAACATATGTTACCTTTTACTCCATTACGGTGGGAACCGGCCAGGTGATGGGGAATTTCCTGGGGGAGATGTTTTACGCCATATTCCGGAATATTCCCTATCTGCTGGTGCTCCTCATCCCGTTTCTGGTCCTGTGCATGTACGGACAGCACCTGGATTTTGAGAAAAAGCATTGGAAGCCGGCCCTGCTGCGCGCGGGAGTCGCCGTCGTATCCTTTTTTGCAGGACTGCTGCTGCTCCTGTGTTTTGGAAAAGAGCCCTATTCGCCATACGACCTCTACCATACGCAGGGCCCGGTGGATATGACAATGAATAAGCTCGGGATTATGACGGGACTTCGCCTGGACGTGAAGCGTTATATCATCGGCTATGAGAACGAACCGGTGGGCGAAATTGACCAGCCGGAGATCCCGGAAATCCTGCCGCCGGACGAAACGGAGGAACCGGAACCGGTCGATACGTCGCCGAATGTAATGGAGATTGACTTTGACCGGCTGATTGCGGAAGAGACGGATGAAAATATCATCAACCTGCACAAGTATTTCCGTGAAGAGACGCCCTCCAACAAAAACGAGTATACCGGGATGTTTAAAGACTATAATCTCATCATGATTACGGCGGAAAGCTTCTCCAGCCTTGCCGTTGACCCGGAGCTGACCCCCACGCTCTACAAGCTTGTGAACAGCGGGTTTGTGTTTGAAAACTTCTACAATCCCATATGGGGCGTCAGCACGCTTGACGGCGAGTATGCCGTATGTACAGGCCTGTATCCCAAGCCGGGCGTGTGGAGCTTTTACCGCGCCGGGCTCAATGGGAACAATATGATGTTCTGCATGGGCAACGTCCTTTCCAAAGAGGGATATGTGACGAAGGCGTACCACAACCATACGTACGACTACTACCACCGCGACATATCGCACCCGAATATGGGATACGATTACAAGGGCGTCGGCAACGGCCTGGAGATTGCGACGACCTGGCCGGAGTCGGACCTGGAAATGATGCAGGTCACGGTACCGGAGTTTATCAACGAGCCGAAGTTCCACGTCTACTATCTGACCGTCAGCGGACATCTGAACTATAATTTCGAAGGCAACATGATGGCCCGGAAAAACAGGGATGCCGTGAGACATCTTGCGTTAAGCGAGCCGTCGAAGGCATACCTCGCCTGTAATATAGAGCTGGACAAGGCGATGGAAAATCTGCTCGATCAGCTTGAGGCGGCGGGCAAGCTGGACAATACGGTAATCATGCTCTCGCCGGACCACTATCCGTACGGCCTGGAAAAGCAGTATATTGACGAACTGGCCGGGCATGTCGTGGAGGAGAACTTTGAGCTGTACAAAAGCAGCCTGATTCTGTGGAGCGGCTCCATGGAGGAGCCGGTGCATATCGATAAGCTCTGCTCGAGCGTGGATATTCTGCCGACGCTGCTGAACCTGTTCGGCGAACAATACGATTCCCGCCTGCTGATGGGCAGGGATATCCTCTCTACGTCCCCGGGCCTGGTCCTGTTCAACAATGCGAGCTTTATGACCGAATACGGTATGTACAACGCCGTAACAGAACAGTGGATTTCAACGTCTGACTCGGCTGTGAGCGGAGATTATGTGGAGTCCATGAAAAAGGTGATGAGTAATAAATTTAAAGTATCAAGCAAAATATTGGATTATGACTACTATGCGCACATAGAATGATATGAATACAGTTTAGGGAGGCATTCGTTATGAAAGTATTATTACTCAACGGCAGCCCGCACGAGAAGGGCTGTACCTATACTGCGCTTGCTGAAGCGGCGGGCGAGCTGGAACGCTGCGGCGTGGACACGGAAATTTTTCATATCAAACAGCCGCAGACGGGCTGTATGGGCTGCGCGCGGTGCCGGGAAATCGGGAAATGCGTATTTGAGAAAGACCTTGTCAACACTGTGATTGAAAAGGCCGCGCAGTGCGACGGATTCATCTTTGGCAGCCCGGTGCATTACGCGTCTGCGTCGGGCAATATCACGGCGTTTTTGGACCGCTGCTTTTATGCCGGCGGGGCAAAATTTGCATACAAGCCCGGAGCCTGTGTCGTAAGCTGCCGGCGCGGCGGCGCTTCCGCGGCGTTTGACCAGTTGAATAAGTACTTTACAATCAGCAATATGCCGGTCGTATCCTCGCAGTATTGGAACAGCGTGCATGGCAACAATCCGGACGAGGTGCGCCGGGATGAGGAGGGCCTGCAGATTATGCGCACGCTGGGACGCAATATGGCCTGGCTGCTCAAATGCA
>CAJLRT010000195.1 GCA_905209135.1 uncultured Eubacteriales bacterium | reverse complement strand
GAGACGGGAAAGAGCCGTATGGCGCTCGAACTGGACCTGACCGAGCAGCAGGCGGCGCGCTTTGAGCAGCGGCTTTCAGACTGGAACTTCGTGTTCGACATTCAGCAGACGAGCGGCTGCGGGGAGGGGTGCATATGAACCGGATTCTTGTTATCAACCCCGGCTCGACCTCTACCAAGATCGCTGTCTTTGACGACGAGACGGCCGTGCTGGAAACGACGGCCGCGCACGGCGGCCGGGAACAGCTTGCCGGCAGCGTAATCGACCAGGGGCCCGCGCGAAAGGATATGATCCTTGCCGCGCTGCGGGAAAACGGCGTGCCGGAGCAGAGCATCACCCACGTCGTCGGCCGCGGCGGGAAGCTGCGCCCGATCGAGGCGGGCACCTATGAGATCAACGAAAAAATGGTCGCAGACCTGCGCCGCCCGGGCAATGCCGCCCACGCCTCCGCGCTGGGCGGGCTGATCGCGTACGAGTTGGGAAAACAGTGGGGCGTGCCGGCCTACATCGTAGACCCGATCGTCGTGGACGAGCTGGAGCCCGTCGCGCGGCTGTCCGGGCTGGCGGGCATTGAGCGCCGCAGCGTGTTCCACGCGCTCAACACGCGCTCCCTGCTGCGCCGCGCCGCGAAACAGCTTGGCGTCGCCTATGAGGACGCGCGCTTTATCGCCGTGCACATCGGCGGCGGGATCACCGTTTCAGCCCACCGGTACGGCCGCGTTATCGACGTAAACGACGCGCTCGGCGGCGACGGGCCGTTTACCCCCAACCGCACCGGATCGCTGCCGCTGATACCCGTGATCGAAATGTGCTATTCCGGCGATTACACCTACGACCAGATGATCGAGCTTGTGCAGTCCAGGGGCGGCCTGCACTCCTACCTGAACACGGACGATATGCTGGAGGCGAACGAAATGATCAAGCAGGGCGACGAGTTCGCCGCCCTTGTGATCGACGCGATGGCCTACCAGATATGCAAAAGCATCGGCGCCATGTTCGCCGTGCTCGAAGGGCGGGTCAACGCCATCCTGCTCACCGGCGGCATTGCGCACGACATCCGGTTTACGGCGCTGATTAAAAAACGCGTGGACATGCTCGCGCCCGTACTGACCTTTGCCGGCGAAAACGAGATGCGGGCGCTCGCCGAGGGCGCGCTGCGCGTCATCCGGGGCGAGGAACGCGTCTCCAGGTACTGAGCGGCGGGCCCTGTCCGGCTGCGGCCGGCGCGGGGTTTCGACAGGAATCTACCCTTTTTTCACAGTTTTGCGCGCGTTACCCAAAAATAAAATTGTTTTCGCTAAATTTATACTTTTTTCGACTATTGAGTCAAATGTTCGGTCAAATTTTCCATTAATAGCAATTTATTTCAAATCGCTATTGATTTCGGGGTAGGAAATATGTTACTCTTGGAGTAGGTTAATCTCAATGCCGGCCCAACAGCGGCCGGCGCTGGAAAATCCTTTTGTATGCCCCCCCCATAAACGGGCGCATGTGTGCGCCTGTTTGTGATGATATACTGTTTGCGGCGGAGCGTTCGTCTGCTTTGCCGCGGGCGGTAAACTGGAAGAACGGCGCTTTCGGGCTGCCGTTCTTTTAGTTTGCCGTAAAAATGGCGGCGCACAGGGCGCGGACGTCCGCTGGACGGCGGCGGGCACCGCCCGGCGCACGGCGCGGGCAGGGCCGGCGCAGGAGCGGAGCCGGAGGCCCGTTCCCGGGCGCACAGGCGAAAGCCGCCGCAAAACGCGGCGGCTTCAAAACAGCTCGTCGAGCAGCAGATAATAGCGGAACTTGCGCGGGTCCATGGCAAGCCCGATCGCGCGCAGAAGCGGGTCGGTATAGGCGTTGGTCCCGAAATTGGTGCGCATGGACCGGATGCACAGCGCCACGTCCTGCCACACGTCCGCCACGCCGGCCGAGCCCATGTCGATCATGCCGGTCACGGCCGCGCCCTCCCCCAGGATATTCGGCAGGCAGTAGTCGCCGTGGGTAAATGCAGGCTCTTCCGCAGGCCGGGTGCGCTGCAGCTCGTGGAGCAGGGTCCAGGGCGAATCGTAGCGGTCCGCCATCTGCGCCCAGTCGTCCGGGTCGAGCAGGCCGAGGCGTATATTCTCGGCCGCGGCCTCCAGCTTGGCGTCCAGCCCGTTTTGCAGCGGGCAGCCGGCCGTGTCCACCGTCCGGAGCATGCGCAGCCCCGACGCGAGCGCGGCGACGGCCTGTTCGGGCCGGCGCAGGTACGGTTCGGCGCAGAGCATTTGTCCGGCCGCTTCGGACAGGAGCAGGTAGTGCATATCCCCCGCCTCGGCGTACGCCAGCACCTCGGGCACGGGCAGCCGCCCGCGCAGCCAGCGCAGGCTGCGGCATTCGCGGGCAAGGCCGCTTTCCGGCCCGCCGCATTTGAGGTAACAGGTCCGGCCGCCGCCGCTGAGCCGGTATACGCCGGCGGACGAGCGCCCGACAGAATCCCGCTCCCAGCGCATGCCCCGCACAAGCGCCCCGACGGAACCGGGCAGTGAAATGGGCTCCATACAATCGCCTCCGTTGCAGTGATTACCGTATTATACCACAGGCGGACGCTCCCGTCCACCGCCGGTACAAAAGGGCGCCTGCGCATAACGCGCAGGCGCCCTGACTGGATATGCGCCGCTATTCCAGGTTGACCCTGTTCCGGTATATGTAGAGCATGACGACGGCATATGCGGCCATGAGCAGCAGGTTGAGCCCGCACGCACAGCCGGCAACGCCGCTGAACGTAACCGCAAACGCCCGGTCATGCAGCGCAAGCGCCGCCAGGAGCACCAGGCTGACGAGCTGGTTGAGCATATACCCGCAGAAGCAGTAGAGCACCCCAAAGCCGAGCTTGTTTTTATTGTGAAGCTGTCCGAGCGAGACACCGGTGAAAATGAGCATCAGGAAGCTGACCATGCCGAGCAGTGCGAGCAGCAGCACGATCCACCACCGGCCTATGCCCGAACTGCTCAGCGCCTCTTTGAACACGGCGAACAGAGTGCCGGCAAGCCCCGGCTGGTAGAACGCGGCGGCTACGGCGAGCAGGTCCGCCGCGAGCACGAGCAGCAGGCAGACGACAGAGGAGAATACCTTGGAGAAAAGCAGCCGCCCTTTTGTGACGGGCAGGGTGTGCGTCAAATACCCCTCATCCCTGACCATGGACTGGTCAATCCGCATTCCGCACACGACGTAGACTACAACATTGCCCGCCACGAGCAGCAGACCAACCGGCGTGAGCGAAGTGCCGCGCACCAGGCTGATGGCAGGGGACCTCGCGCCCAGCCACATAAAGAGCC
>CAJLRT010000194.1 GCA_905209135.1 uncultured Eubacteriales bacterium | reverse complement strand
AACGGCGCGGTTTATGCCGGATTTTGAGGGAGGCCGGGCGCGGGCGGAGGGAGGCCGGGCGCGGGCGGAGTGAGGCCGGGCGCGGGCGCAGGGAGGCCGGGCGCGGGCGGCGGAAAGCCGGGTGCGGGCGGACAGCAAAAAAAGGTACGGAATGACTCCGTACCTTTTTTGTGTATCTGCAGATTTCAGGGCAGTGCGGCGGCGATCTGCGCCTGACCGGTCAGCCGCAGCTTTTCGTCGGGGAGGAAAATCTCCGTGTCGTCGCCAAACTCGGAGCGCAGGACTTTGCGCGCTCGCGCCGCTATATGCGCGCCCGCATCGCCGCCCGTGACGCCGCCGAGCAGCAGCACGCTGTTCATGCCGTAAAAACAGCGGTAGAGCGGTATGGCATAGCCAAGGCAGAGACCGATGGTATCGTAGACCATCTCAGCGCGCGCGTCGCCCGCCGAAAACAGCCGGTTGACATGCGCCACTTTCTGCCCGCGGCTCAGGCCCGGCTCAAATTCGATCCCCGCCGCTTCGGCGTAGCGCAAAACCGCCTGCGCGGAAAAATAGTCCACGCCCGTGCCGCCGTCGCCGGACCAGGGGTCGACAGGCGCGCCGGGCTGGAGGTCGACGGGGGCAAAGGCCAGCTCGCTGATACAGTCCGTCAGCCCGCCCTTACCGTCCACAAACCCGGCGGCAAGGCTCGAACCCATCGAAAGGCCCAGCACCCCCGTTTTCCCGTACAGGACGTACGCAGCGGCGGCCGCCGCGTCCCCGTCGTTGCATACGACAACGCGCTGCGCGCCCGTCGTCCCTGCCGCACGCAGGAACAAATCGCGGCCGCGGCGGCGGAACTCGCCGCTGTCCACCGCGGTGAACAGGGACGCGACCAGGCAGCGCGAATTCATAATGACTCCGGCCGTGCTGATCCCCACGCTGTCCGTTTTGGGCAGCGTGCGCGCCGCAGCGGACAGGGCGCGCACAAGCGCATCTTCATGGTAGCCGAGATCGCTGTGCTCGCGCGGCTGCCAGGGATAACTTGCTGAAAACGTCTCGTTTCCGTCCCGGCCCGCCCAGACCTTGATTGCCGTCGCGCCCACGTCCAGCCCGATGCGGCAGCCGTCGTACCCGGCGCGCAGGGGCCGCGACCGCGGCGCTGTGCCGGCGGAGGGCGGCGCGTCCGACGCCGCGACAGTAAAGGGACGGCCGTATATATTGCTGAAAAATTCAAAATCAAACGCCCGCCGGCCCCCGGGGGCGTATTCCCGTTCTATCAGCCGCCGCGCCTGCTGCGGGAATCCGTGCAGACGCGCGCCCGCGCCGCCGCGCTGCCAGAGCAGGAACTTGAACAGCCGCTCATACACGCGCGCCCCGGCGTCGCCGGCGCAGCAAAAGGAAAATTCGTCCGTCCCGCTGTCCGTCTCCCATACGACGGACACGCGCTGTGCGCCCCTATCCCGGCCAATGGCCAGAATCAGCGGCGAAAACGCGGGCTCGAGCGGGGGGACGCAGCGCAGCGCGCCCATCAGCGCGCCTGCAGCGCGCGCAGGCGCGTGCGGATCTGCCCGGCTGTGCGCATGTACGCGTCCAGAATAAAGTCGGCCGGGTCGCCGCCGTCCAGCAGCGGCGTCAGGTCTATGCCGTACGAAACCGCGGGGGCGCCGTCCGTCTCATGGCTCTCCAGGAACGTGGCGTTCGCATACCACCGGCCGACTGCGGCACGGTCGTACTGCTTCCCGCCCGCCACCTGCGAATCAAAGGCGCGCAGAATTTCCTCCGCAAGCCCGATATGTTCGGAACAGTCGAAAAGCACCTTGTCCTCCGGCATGAGCCAGTCGAGCGCGCGCCAGACCTCCATGCCGTACACCTTTTCAGGGCGCTCCTGCGCCGAAAGCGATCTGAGCGCCTCGAGTGCGCGGACGAACACCGCCAGGTGCGTGTCGTGCTTGTCCGCAGGGTTGTGCAGGTAGACGCGGACAGGCTT
This sequence comes from uncultured Eubacteriales bacterium, assembly GCA_905209135.1. Lineage (GTDB taxonomy): Bacteria > Bacillota > Clostridia > Oscillospirales > UMGS1783 > UMGS1783. The sequence continues at coordinate 1,333 of CAJLRT010000194.1, read as the reverse complement.
TGTACGGCGCAGAATGGAGACCAGCTCGTCTGCCGGCGCGCCGTAACGCATATCTTTGAGCATGGCGCTGGAATAGCCGAGCTGGAACTGGGCGGCGTACTTGCCGAGCTCCGCCGCACGCTCCTGCTCCTGTATACGCACGGCCATCATCTGCTCATCCGTATAGGCCGCGTATCTGCCGGCGCGGGGCGAGCCCGCGCCGTTGCTCATGGTCACGCCCGTGTACCAGCGGTCCGCCCGCTCATAGCAGGCGCTGACGGCGCAGAAGGCCATGATTTCCGCATCGTCCTGGTGGGCGCAGATGCACAGGTCCGTCGTTCTGGAAAGCGCGGCGGACAGCTCCGCCCCGTCCGGGACATAGACGCGCGCATTGGCGTTTACAAAATTCATACGATCCCTCTCATTCGGTAACGGTGACTTTGCGTATGTTGCGCGGCTGGTCCGGGTCCAGGTTTTTCAGCTCGGTCAGCGCGCATGCGAACATCTGCGCCGCGGCCGTGTACAGAATCGGCTGCAGCGCGCTCTCTATGGACGGCAGAACGACGACCTCGCGGGCCAGGTGCGCGGCGGAACGGTCCGTATCAAACAGCAGCACATGCGCGCCCAGTTCCCGCAGCCGCTCGCCCAGCTCCAGCGCGGAGGGACGGCACGCGTCGGTCGGCGCATAGAATATGACGGGCGTGTTTTTCTGCACCATGGCCAGCGGGCCGTGAAAAAAGTCGGCCGTGGACAGGGCGCGCGCGTTCAGATAGTTCGTCTCCTGCAGCTTCAGCGCCGCCTCCAGCGCCATGGGATAGAACACGCCGCGGGAGAGGATAAAGCAGTGGTCGGTAAACTGAAAGCAGGATGCGGCGTCTTTGATGCTGCCATAGCACGCGAGCGTATCGCGCATTTTATCCGGGACCGACGCGGCGTGCGCGGCCAGATCGTCCCGGCCGGACAGGGCGCAGGCGAGCTGGTACAGCAGCAGCATCTGCGCCGTCACCGTTTTGGTGGCCGCAACGCTCTTCTCCTCACCGGCGTACAGGCACAGATGGTGCGCCGCCGCGCAGGCCACCCGCGACTGCGGGAAATTCGTCACCGCCACAGTGAGCGCGCCGCAGGCGCGCGCGCGGGCAAGCACCTGCGCGACGTCCTCCGCCGCGCCCGACTGCGAAAGCCCCACAACGAGACAGCCGCTGTAATCCATTTCGGTCTTGTAGGCGGTCACGACGGAACAGGCCGCGAGCGAGACGGGGACGCCGGTCAGAATCTCCAGCATATACTTCCCGTAGGTGCCGGCGTGGTCCGAGGAGCCGCGCGCCGCGATTACAATGTTGCGGATGCGTCCGCC
>CAJLRT010000193.1 GCA_905209135.1 uncultured Eubacteriales bacterium | reverse complement strand
GGCAGGGGCAGGCGCGGGTGCAGGGCGCAGGCGCGGGTGCGGGGCGCGGGCGCGGGTGCAGGGGCGACAAACGCAAAACGCGGCGCGCACGGACAATCCGTGCGCGCCGCGCCTGTATCCGGCGGCGGCCGCGGCAAGAGCCGCGCGCACCGCTTACTTCTGATAGGGGCGAATGGAGAGAGCGCGCATTGCGTTGAGAATGGCGATGACCGAAACGCCCACGTCTGCAAACACGGCCTCCCACAGATTGGCCGCGCCGAACGCGCCCATCAGCAGCATGACGCCCTTGACCGCCAGCGCAAACACCACGTTCTGGCGCGCAATGCGCAGGGTGCGGCGCGCGATGCGGACAGCGAGCGCGATTTTAGAGGGCTTGTCGTCCATCAGCACCACGTCGGCCGCTTCGATGGCGGCGTCGGAGCCGAGCCCGCCCATGGCGATCCCCACGTCCGCGCGGGAGAGGACGGGCGCGTCGTTGAGCCCGTCGCCCACAAACGCGAGCACGCCGCCGGCCGGCTTCTCCGAGAGCAGCCGCTCCACCTTTTCCACCTTGTCCGCAGGCAGCAGTTCGGCGTACACGCCGTCCAGACCCAGCTCCGCCGCGACATGCTCGCCGACGGCGCGGCGGTCGCCCGTCAGCATAACCGTCCGCGTCACGCCGGCAGCTTTCAGGGCCGCGACCGCCTCTTTCGCATCCTCCTTGAGTTCGTCGGAGATCACGATATGCCCCGCATACACGCCGTCCACGGCGACGTGGACAATGGTGCCGGGCAGATGGCAGTCGCGGTGCTCCGCGCCGATGCTGGCCATGAGCCTGCCGTTGCCGGCGTGGATGCGGCGGCCGTCGACCGTGGCGGCGACGCCGTGCCCGGCGAGCTCCTCCACCTCCGCAACGCGGGCCGGGTCGGGCTTTTTCCCGTAGGCCGCCAGCAGGGACTGGGAGATGGGGTGCTCGGAATAGCTCTCGGCCAGCGCCGCGTATTCCAGCAGCCGATCTTCGGCCAGGGAGACGGGATGCAGCGCCGTGACGCGGAACGTGCCTTGAGTCAGGGTGCCGGTCTTGTCAAACACGACCGTCTTTGTCCGGGCGAGCGATTCGAGATAGGCCGCGCCCTTGACGAGTATGCCGCAGCGGGACGCGCCGCCGATGCCCCCGAAAAAGCTGAGCGGAACAGAGATAACCAGCGCGCAGGGACAGGAGATGACGAGGAAGATGAGCGCGCGGCGGACCCATTCGGACCACTCGCCCGTGAACAGGGGCGGCACGACGGCCAGCACCGCGGCGGCGATGACGACCGCCGGCGTGTAGTAGCGCGCAAATTTTGTGATGAAGTTTTCCGAGCGCGCCTTTTTCTCGCCCGCGTTTTCCACAAGCTCCAATATTTTGGACACGGTGGACTGCCCGAACTCTTTCGTCACCCGGACGCGCAGCAGGCCGCTTAGGTTGATGCAGCCGCTGACGACCTCGCCGCCCGGCGCGACTTCGCGCGGCAGGGATTCGCCCGTCAGGGCCGAGGTGTCGAGCGCCGACGCGCCGGCAAGCACCACTCCGTCGAGCGGGACGCGCTCTCCGGGCTTGACGACGATGACGTCGCCGACCTGGACGGTTTCGGGGTCGGCTTCCACGACTTCACCGCCGCGCTCCACGTTGGCGACGTCCGGACGGATATCCATCAGCGCCGCAATGGAGCGGCGCGAGCGGCCCACGGCATAGGCCTGGAACAGCTCGCCCACCTGGTAAAAGAGCATGACGGCGACGGCTTCCGGATACTGGCCGATACAGAATGCGCCGACGGTGGCGATACACATCAGGAAATTTTCATCGAACACCTGCCCGTGTCCGATATTGCGCGCCGCCTTGAACAGCACGTCGTATCCGATCACCAGGTACGGGACCAGATACAGGGCGAGCTCCGCATAAAACGCGTACGCCCCGGGGACGTACTTCCCCGCCGGCAGCAGCACGGCAAGGACAAAAAAGGCCGCGCCAACCAGGATCCGGATCAGCGTGCGCCTCTGTTTTTTCGACATGACCGCCTCCTCCTCACGCCTCGATCACAAGGTCGGGCTCCACCTTTTTGCAGGCTTTTACGACCTGCCTGAATATTTCTTCAAACCCGGCCTCGTCGGCCTCCAGCACCAGTTTCTGCGCCATAAAGCTGACCGCGACGCTCTGCACGCCGTCGATACGCCGAACCGCGTTCTCCATGCGGGCCGCGCAGTTGGCGCAGTCCAGATTTTCCAGCTTATACGTCTTTTTCATAGATGTTTTCCTCCTGTAACGCTTATTTTTAAACCCTTGCAGCGGGGAAACAATGCGGGAATGCGGGCCGCATGCCCGCGCCCTGTTTTCACAGAGGGGAATGCGACGTCCGCAGGCTCACTCGCCCACGTGGTCCATCCCCTGGTCGATGATGGCGTGCACATGCGAATCGGCAAGAGAATAGAGTACGCTCTTGCCCTCGCGCCGGAATTTGACAAGCTGCGCCTGCTTGAGCACCCGGAGCTGATGGGATATGGCGGACTGCGTCATGTGCAGCAGCTCCGCAATATCGCACACGCACATTTCGGACTGGCGCAGCGCATACAAAATTTTGATACGCGTGCTGTCCCCGAACACCTTGAACAGCTCGGCCAGGTCGTACAGCAGCTCTTCCTCCGGCATTTCGCTTTCCAGCTCCTCCACCGTTTCCCGGTGGTCGTGCGCCACTTCGCAGGTCTCAACCGCTTCTTTTTCGCTTCTCAAAACTGTTCGCCTCCTCATATGAACATATGCTCATGTATCTACTTTTATTATATGCGCCGCCAGCCGCCCTGTCAACCCCTTTTTTCAATGAGGCGGGGTAAAAAAGAAGGCGCGGGAAACAGCTCCCGCGCCTTTATACCGGCCGCGCCCGTACCGCGCAGGCTATTTGTATTTGCCTGTGCGCGGATAGGGCGTCGGACAGTCCGTCAGCTCCAGCAGATAGTCTATGCTTGTTTCGTAAAACTGCGCAAGTTTGATCAGAACATCCAGAGGATACTTGATTGCGCCGATCTCATACTGCGAATAGGTGTTTTGTCTTACGTTCAGTACTTTTGCGATGTCAGCCTGCGTCAAGCCTCTGTCCTGGCGCAGATTCCGTATGCGTTGATAGAGCAGAACCTCGTACTTCATAGTAATCACCTCTTCTAGAATAGATGATCCGGCATAAAGATGTTGAGATTTATCTTTAATTCAGATAAAAATATTTTGAGGAGATTACTCAGTTTTACTGATCGGCGCGGCGCCGCAAAGCGCCTTGAAAGATAAAAGCGGACAGACTGCGATGC
>CAJLRT010000192.1 GCA_905209135.1 uncultured Eubacteriales bacterium | reverse complement strand
GCCCCCGCAGCTTCCGGACGCGCCCAAGCACCGGTATGCAGTGCTTATCTCGGCGCGCAATGAGCAGGCGGTGATCGCAAACCTTATCCACAGCATCCGCAGCCAGAATTACCCGAGCAAGCTGGTGGACGCCTACGTGGTAGCGGACAACTGCACGGACGCAACCGCCGCCGTCGCGCGCGAAGCGGGCGCGGTGGTGTGGGAGCGTTTCAATAAGCAGAACGTCGGCAAGGGCTACGCGCTGAAATTCCTCTATGAGAAAATATGCGCCTGCTTCCCCGACAAGCGGTACGACGGTTATTTTGTCTTTGACGCGGACAACCTTCTCGATGAAAACTATATTTTTGAAATGAACAAGGTTTTCGGCGCCGGCCATCGGATCGTCACCAGCTACCGCAATTCCAAAAACTGCGGCAGCAACTGGATTTCGGCCGGGTATGCGCTGTGGTTCCAGCGCGAGTCCAAGTTCCTCAACAACGCCCGCATGCTCCTCGGCACGAGCTGCGCCGTCTCGGGCACGGGCTTTCTCGTCCACCGCGAGATCATGGAGCGCAACCGCGGCTGGAAGCACTTTCTGCTCACGGAGGATATCGAGTTCACCATCGACAGCGTGATCCAGGGCGAGCGCATCGCCTACTGCGGCTCCGCGATCGTGTACGACGAACAGCCTGTCACCTTCCGCCAGTCCTGCCGCCAGCGCATGCGCTGGGCCAAAGGGTATTTCCAGGTCTTTTACCACTATGGCGGCCAGCTTTTCCGCTCCATTTCCCGCAACGGCTTTTCCGGGATCGACCTTTCGCTGACCATCTTTCCCGTAATTCTGTTTACCCTGGCCGTGGGCGTTGTCAATATCGGCGTCGCCCTGTTCAATCTGCTCCTGCCGGGCGGGGGCTTTAGCCTGTGGCTCATGACCCTGCTCAAAGCGGTCCTGTTCTCGTACGGAACGCTGTTCTGTATGGGCCTGCTCACAACGGTCACGGAGTGGAAGCAGATTCACTGCAAAAACTACAAGAAAATTCTCTACTGTTTTACCTTCCCGCTGTTTCTGGCCACCTATGTGCCCATCTCCATCGTCGCCCTGTTTAAAAAAGTGGAGTGGAAGCCCATCCAGCACAGCGTCAACACCTCGCTGAAGGATATACGCTCCGCATAGCGCCCGCCCTCTCCGCCGCCGCTTTGCATGGCCCCCTCCGCCGCTCCGCATAGCCCCGTCCCCTCCGCCGCTCCGCTTCGCCGGAGCGGCTTTTGCTTTGTCCGCCGCCGTCCGAAAAATATGGTAAAACCCTGAACATTTCTTGAATTTTACGGATTGGGGTTGTAATTCGGCCTCAAATGTTCTAAAATGTAACTGCTTGTAACTATTTTGTAACCATTGTCCCCTGGAGGCAAATATCATGGCCAGACACAGCGCAAAGCTATTGAAAAAATATGAAAAACGGAGATCTTCCGCACAGGCGGCCCCTGTCGGCGCGCACCGCCGGCGCAGGAAAAAGAAGAAGGTCTATTACCTGTCCTATCCGGCCCTGTCGCCGCTGCCCGCGCCGAAGCCGGCGGCCGAAAAGCGCGGCGGCCTGCGCCGGGCAGGCCGGTATATCGGCGGCGCTCTGGCAAAGTTCTCCGCTAAGGCTGCGGACGCATTCAACGTCCTGCGCGGGGAGCTGTATGAAGACCCCGCGTCCTTTCTGCGGAAAACAGGCTACCATATCGGCTGCGGCCTTGGCCGCGCCGGCAGGTTCTGTTCCCGCATGTCCCGGTTCGTGCTGCTTCCCCTTTCGGTGATGATGGTCATCGCCGCCGCAGCCCTCTTTTCCGTCTATACCATCGGCGTCAAGGTCACGCTCGACGGCGAAACCATCGGCTATATGGAGGACATTGCGTCCTTTGAGCAGGCGCAGGCGGGCGCGGAGCAGGCCGTTTCCGCGCGGATTAACGACTCCTACCGGCTGGACGTCCAGCCCGTCTATTCCGTGGCGTTTGTACCGCGCTCCGAGCTGTCCGCTCCGGAGACGGTGCAGGAGTATATCGCCGAAATCTCGACGGACCGGCTGGGCAAGTCCTACGCGCTCTATGTGGACGGGCAGCTTGTGGGGACGTATGCGAGAAAGAACGCCATCGAGGAAATGCTGGAGACGATCAAGCGTCCGTATGTAACGGGCGCGGCGAACGAAACGGTCGATTTTCTCAACGACGTGCAGATCCAGTACGGCGTCTACTCCGAGGAGTTCGAGCTTACGCTCAGGGAAATGCGCAACCGCCTGCTTTCGAGCGACAGTCCCGTCGTTGAATACAGCGTCAAGCAGGACGACGATTTGGAGACGATCGCGCGTTCGCTGCAAGTGGACGACAAACTGATTTTGAATCTCAACCCCGAACTGGAGGCGGACAACCTCACCTCCGGAGAGCGCATCCTGGTCCCCGGCAGCGACCCGCTGTTAAACGTTGTGATCCGGCGCACAGTGACGTATGAGGAGGAAATGCCCTACGAAGTCAAAAGCGCGCAGAGCCCCGACTTGTGGGAGGGGATGGAACAGGTTGTCACAGCCGGAGAGCCGGGCCTGCGTGAGGTCACGGCCGATATCCTGCTCATCAACGGCGTGGAGACAGACCGCGAAATCCTGCAGGAGCAGACGGTGCAGGAACCCGTCACGGAAGTCCGGCTCGTCGGCACGAAGCAGATTCCGGTGGGGGAGGACGGCAGCTACAGCACCGGTTCCATGATCTGGCCCGTGCCGAGCGGCGGCCTGGTCACCGGCCGCTTCGGGGACTGGCGCGGCACCCACGCGCATACGGCGCTGGACATTGCGGAAAGCTATAACACCACGATTGTGGCAACCGATTCCGGGCGGGTCATCAGCGCCGGCTGGAACGAGGGCGGCTACGGCTACAACGTGTGGATCGACCACGGCAACGGCTTTACCTCCCGCTATTCGCACTGCAGCGCGGTGCTGGTCGAGGCGGGCCAGCTCGTCGGACAGGGCCAGCCGATTGCGTATATGGGTATGACGGGCAACGCCACCGGCATTCACGTCCACTTTGAAATTAAGTACAACGGCGAGGTCGTCGACCCGGAGCTGTTTGTTTCTCCGTAACGCGTACAGCCTGCGGGCTTCCGAAATTCGGAAGCCCGCTTTTTTCTGTGGATTTCTCTGCGCAGGGGAGCGGGGGATTTCGCATGCGGCAGCATTCGCATGTCCGTTTGGGATTTTGCCGCCTGCGGGCAGGGAAATCCCCGGCGGATTTCACCCGTGCCCTGCGCCCCGCGCCCCCGCGCCCGCGTCCTAGCCCCTGGCTCCGCGCCCGCGCCGCGCACCCCGGCTCCACACCCGCGCCCGCGC
>CAJLRT010000191.1 GCA_905209135.1 uncultured Eubacteriales bacterium | reverse complement strand
TTGCAGAATCAGATACCGGCGCGTTTGACGCATCGGTCGCATTGCTTGCGCTGTTAGCAGCTTTTTTACACCTATATTTTCTATGTTGCAAAAAAGGACCTGATCAAGGCCAAGTATTTGCTCGGCGGCCAGGGCGCGTAAGTCCGCGTCGGCGCCGGCGCGGGATACGGCGGATGCCGGCGGCGCGGGATACGGTTTTTCTATGGCATGCTGACGGCAAGCTCTGTTTAATATAAACCAAGGGTGCAGGTCTTTACTCTTTTAGCCTGAAATAGTATAATATTACATTATTATTGCAGGCAGAGGAAGAAAGCACTATGTCACAGCTAAAAAACAGAGGCTACCGCGTGATCGACGCGCATGCGCATATATTCCCGGAAAAAATTGCGGCCAAGGCTTCGGACGCGATCGGCGATTTTTACGGTATTTCAATGCACCATACCGGTCTGCTCGACGAGCTGACCGGTTTTGGCGCGCAATGCGGGATCGAGGGATTCCTCGTCTCGTCCACCGCAACGGTGCCGCACCAGGTTCCCTCGATCAACAACTTTATCCATATGAGCTGCGCCGGCAATCCGCACCTGGTGGGGTTCGGCTCGCTGCACCCGGATTATGCCGATTATGCGCGGGAGCTGGACCGTATGGCCGAGATTGGCCTGCGGGGCGTAAAGCTGCATCCGGATTTCCAGAAATTTGCCATAGACGACCCGAATTTTTACCCGATTTACGACTGCATCCGCGCGCACGGACTGCCCATCCTGATGCACATGGGGGACGACAGGTACGACTACTCGCACCCCCGGCGCCTTGCGAAGATGCTGGCGGATTTTCCCGGCCTCGTAGTGATCGCCGCCCACTTCGGCGGATACCAGAGCTGGGAAGAGGTGCCGCACTATCTGCTGGAGTTGCCGGATCTGTACTTCGACACCTCAAGCTCGCTTGCGTTTATCTCCAGGGAGCGGGCGCGCGGGCTGATCGATCTGATCGGGGAGGACCGGTTCTTTTTCGGGACGGACTATCCCATGTGGTCGCCGGGGGAGGAGCTCGACCGGTTTTTTGACCTGGGGCTGACCGACGCGCAAAACCGCAAAATTCTCTTTGACAATTTCGCCCGTTTATTCCATATCGACTGAGAAATCAACAGGGTTTTCACAGGTTTTTCCGCATTTGCGTCGGGGCGGTTCGATTCGGTTCGACGGCGTTCGCCGCAAAGGCCCGCGGCGCGGCGCGGATTGTGCCGCACCAATGGATTATACGGCGTTTTTTGCGAAAAGTTTAAGTTTACAAATGAGTGCTGATCTGTATAATGTAACTAGAATGTACAGACGGGGGGACGAATGGATGTTTTCAAAAGACAACGCGCAGGTATGCGCCTTGTGTGAGCACGGCACCCAGCTACAGAATGTGAACCATGTGCTATGCAGAAAAAAAGGCGTCGTTTTGGCCACATACAGATGCCGGAAATTTGCCTATGATCCGCTCAAACGCGAACCCAAGCGCATTTCCGTGCTCAACAGCGGATATACGCCGGAGGACTTTTCCATTACCTGAAAATACCGCGGCCCCTTTGCCGGCCGTATGGCCGGAGTCTGCAAGAAAGACAGAGGAGGAAAACTCTCTCTGTCTTTTTCGCATTCAGGAAGTGCGCGGCGAATCCGGCGGCGTACAGAGATGTCAAACGGGCCGGCATGCGCAGGCGGTGCGGCGCAGGGGCTGTGTGAAAGCGCGGCGGAGTTGCGGCGCCGGCGCGGCTGCGCCGCGGCGGCCGGGCGGCGTATGGGGCAGCGCGGCACGCGGCGCACAAGGCGGCTGTTCGGACGGTCCGGCATATCGTAGCCGGCGGGAACCCCGTTGTGCGCCGCAGTGCGTTTCGGAACGGCACGGCGGCCGGTAAACACAAAAAAACGGCCCCCATTGCTGGAGACCGGGATGCGGAGAGAGGTTAAAAATGGAATAAAACTAAAAAAATGGGTCAATAAATATTGACACACCTATTTATATATGATACAATGCTAAATTGATATTATAATGCCTATTTGTACGCATTGCTCTGCTTTATTGTGGATTATAGCACAGTATTGGGGACTGGTCAAGAGAAAATAGGAATTTGGTTATCGACTGCGGTTCACAAATTATCTATGGGAGTGATTGCTTGTTATGTTGCCAAAAGTAGACCCGTCTGTACTGGGCGCGCATCTCGTCACCCTCGGAAACAACCAGAGGGTGAGTTTTGCCAAAATCAAAGAGGTACAGGAAACCCCGTATCTCATTGAGGTCCAGAAAAAGTCATACGACCTGTTCGTCAATGAAGGGCTGCACGAAGTGCTGCGCGACGCCTCCGGCGTGACCGACCACACCGGCAACCTGATTCTGGATTATGTGAGTTTTTCCATCGACGATACGCCGAAGTATACGGTAGAGGAGTGCAAGGAGCGCGACGCGACCTATTCCGCCGCGATGCGCGTCAAAATCCGCCTTACGAACAAATCCACGGGCGAGATTCAGGAACAGGAGATCTTCGTCGGCGAGGTCCCGCTGATGACCGACACCGGCACCTTTGTGATAAACGGCGCGGAGCGCGTCGTGGTCTCGCAGCTGATCCGTTCGCCGGGCATCTATTTCGGAATCCAGTACGACAAGAGCGGCAAGCGGCTTTACACCGGCACCGTCATGCCCAACCGCGGGCTCTGGATCGAGTATGAGACGGATTCCAACGACGTGGCCTACACCCGTGTGGACAAGAACAGGAAGATTCCGGTCACGGTGCTGCTGCGTGTGCTCGGCCTGCATTCCAACGAACAGATCATCGATATGTTCGGCGACCTGCCCAAGGTGATGGCGACGCTTGAAAAGGACAGCACGGACGACTATCAGTCCGCCCTGTTCGAGCTTTACAAGCGCCTGCGTCCGGGTGAGCCGCCCACGGTGGACAGCGCCGAGTCGCACATCAATAACATGATATTCAACGGCCGCAATTATGACCTGACGAGAGTCGGCCGCTACAAATACAACAAAAAACTGGCTCTGGCCGAGCGGCTCGAGGGACTGACGCTCGCGCAGAACGTCATCGCGCCGCTGACCGGCGAGCTGCTCTTTGAAACAGGCACCCGCCTGAACGCGGAGCAGGCGCAGATGATTGAGGACAACGGCGTCAGCACCGTATATGTGGACGTAAACGGAACCGAGCTGAAAGTGTTCAGCAACGGTATGGTCGACATGTCCAAATTTGTGGGATTCGATCCCATGGAAGCCGGAATCAACGAAAAGGTGCGCCTGTCCGTTCTGCAGATCAAAATCCGGCTGGCTGCGGCGCATGAGATCGGAAGAGCACACGT
>CAJLRT010000190.1 GCA_905209135.1 uncultured Eubacteriales bacterium | reverse complement strand
GTATGCACCGGAGCTGACAAAGCGCGAAGTCGCCCGCGCCGTGGACGCGGGATATGCGGAATACGACGCGCACATGGCGCGCATCCGCGCGCGCGGCGCGGAGATCATCCGCCGCGCGCGGACGGAGGGACGGCAGATCGTCGTGCTCGCGGGCCGGCCCTACCACATCGACAATGAGATCAACCACGGCATCAACAAGCTCATTTCAGGATACGGCGCGGCCGTAATCAGCGAGGACAGCATCAGCCAGCTTACCCCGAAGCGGCGCACGAACATCCTCAACCAGTGGACCTACCACGCCCGCCTGTTCTCCGCCGCGCGCTATATCTGCGACAAGCCCGACATGCAGCTCGTCCAGCTCGTCAGCTTCGGCTGCGGCCTGGACGCAGTGACGACCGACGAGGTGCGGGAGATCCTGCACCGCAGCGGCAAGCTTTACACCCAGATCAAAATCGACGAGATCGGTGGCCTGGGCGCGGTCAACATCCGCCTGCGCAGCATGTTCGCCGCGCTCGAGCAGGACGGCCCGGCCGCGCCGCGGCCGGCGGCGCCGCGCAGGCAGGAGGCGGAGCAGGAAATGCTCCGGGGCGTCGTATGAGCCGGCGTGAAAAGCCCGCGCAGGACGGCGGGCAGGCCTATCCCCAGTTCACAAAACAGATGCGCGCCACGCACAAGCTGCTCGTTCCGCAGATGGCGCCCATCCACTTCGGCATGATTATCGACGTGCTGCGCCAAAAGGGCTACGACGTGGAGATCCTGGAAAACGACGGTCCGAACGTCGTGCACGAGGGGCTGCAGTATGTGCACAACGACGCGTGCTATCCGGCCCTGCTCGTCATCGGCCAGTTTATCGACGCGCTCCGCAGCGGCAGGTACGACCCCGACCGCGTCGTGCTCGTCATCTCCCAGACCGGCGGCGGCTGCCGCGCCTCCAATTACATACACCTGCTGCGCAAGGCGCTCACGCGGGCGGGCTTTGCGCAGGTTCCCGTCGTCAGCCTCAACACCAGCAACCTCGAGCGCAGCTCCGGCCTGCGCCTGACGCCGGATATCCTGATCAAGGCGGCCGCCGCCTGCTTCTTCGGCGACGAACTGATGTGCCTGTACAACCAGGTGCGGCCCTACGAGCTCCATCCCGGCGACGCCGACCGGCTCGTCGCGCACTGGCAGGAACGGATCATACGCCACTTTTCGCGCGGCCGCGGCCGCGGCACGCGCCTGAAAAAGGTGTTCGGCGAAATCGCGCGGGACTTTGCCGAAATCCCGGTCAAGCGCACGCCCAAGTACAAGGTCGGCATTGTCGGCGAAATCTATGTCAAATACTCGCCCCTCGGCAACAACCGGCTGGAACAGTTCCTCATCGGCGAGGACTGTGAAATCAACATGCCGGGCCTGATGGGGTTTGTCCAGTACTGCATTGTCAACAACATTGAAATGGTGAACCTCTACGGCGGCAGCAGGCTCAAGCGCTGGGCGCTGCAGCGTGCGCTGAACTATATCGACCGGCGCGAGGGCTGGATGCGCGCCGCCGTGGCCGCCGCCGGCTTTGCGCCGCCCGGCCGCTTCGAGCGCACGCGCGAACTGTCCGGCCGCTTTATCGGCAAGGGCGTCAAGATGGGAGAGGGCTGGCTGCTCACCGGCGAGATGGCGGAGCTGATCGAATCGGGCTTTCCGAATATCATATGCGCGCAGCCGTTCGGCTGCCTGCCGAACCACATCGCCGGCCGCGGCATGATCCCCTCCCTGCGCCGCGCCTATCCCGCGGCAAACATCACGCCGCTCGACTATGACCCCAGCGCCACCCGCGTCAACCAGGAAAACCGCATCAAGCTCATGCTCGCCACGGCGGAAAAAACGCTGTGACGGCGCGGCGCCATTGTTTGCGGCACAGCGTCAGCCGTGAGGCGGCGGAAAAGATGAATCGCAGCGCTGTGGCATAAGGCGGCGCTTGTTCGACTGGCAAAAGGGCGTGTCCTTTTAGGACGCGCCCTTTTCTTTTGCATATTACAATACATATTGTATAATGCATTCCCATTTATACGATTCATTGTATTTTGAGCTAAAAAAACAAGCCATAAAACAGTACAAATAAATAGGCATATTTAACATAAAATATTGACTTTCACATTAAAACATCATAAAATGGAATACATAATACAAGAGGTATTGGGGCGAAGGCGTAAGAAAAGGAGGACAACATGAAAAAACGCACCATGAAATTTGCGGCGATTCTGCTCGCGGCCGTCATTCTGCTCGCGGTGGCGTCCACCGTTGGCGCGGCGGCCGCCAGGTATGATCACGAGACGTCCGCAGCTTCCCATTATGCTGAGGGGCAGGCATCCAGCAAAGCCTGTCACACCAAAATGGTCTCGACCTATGTAATCGTAAGATGCAACACATATCCCATTACAAATCCCTCAAGTACGGCGATCCAGACAGCCGAAGACTGGGGTGACTTTGAAGCGCTTGCCAGACTCAGCAATCCAAACTACGGCTATGTGGCAAGTACGGCGATGCACGCCTGTTACGGCAAATGCGACGGCTGTAACACGATATGGGGAAATTACAAATCGAACTACCACAGATAGGCTCCGCCCGCATTTGATATACTGACATGATAAGCGCCTTCGCCCCATCCATATAAAACACATGTGAGGTTTGTCATGTTAAGATTAATACTGCGCGACCTGCGCAACATGCTGCGGCGTCCCGTGGTCTCGCTGCTGCTGTTGATCGGGCTGATCGTCGGCGGATTTGCAATGGTCGTCTATTTTGTGTCCAGCTCGCAGGAGCTGAAAATACAGCGCTATATTTCCGGTGAGGAGAACACCGTGGAGGCGCCGATGCGTGTGTCCCAGGATGTGCAGTTCTTTTATGACGCCGTGGTCGGCGGCGAACTGCCGGAGATCCGCTATGCGGCCGTGCTCAGCTATAAAAATCCCGACTACGACATTATCGGCATATACTGGGACGTTGAAGGGGTAGAGGCGATGGAGAGCGGCGCGTTTATCGACCGTACCATGATGGGGCAAATGGTGGCCGTCGCCCAGCCCGACCTGATCGACGGTCAAACGCTTGCGGTCGGCGACAGCATCCGTGTGGCGGGCCGGGCGTTTGAAGTGGTGGGTCTTATGCCGGCGGAGGCCGGCTATGCGCCCTACGCCTATGACATGCGCCGCCTGCCGCAGGGCAGCGAGCATGTGGCGGGCACAGAGCTGGAAGAGATAGATGCGCAGCTGCGCCAACGGCCTCTTCGTGCCCTGATTATCCCTATGGATGTTTTTGCCGAACTGGGACTGGAGCCGGATTATTGCCATATCTCTTTTATGGAGGATATTTCAGGGGTAAGGGA
>CAJLRT010000189.1 GCA_905209135.1 uncultured Eubacteriales bacterium | reverse complement strand
GCAGGGTCAGGGTCGCGTCGAAAATGTCGTAGGGCTGCAGCGTTTCGCCGTATATGTAGCAGACAATCTTTCCCGGGACCCGGACCGGCTCCCCGTCCACCTCCGCGCTTTTCACGCGCACGGTACAGCGCGCGCCGTCCGGCTCTTCGACGACCTGCACGGAGGCCTCTATGGTTTTCCCGTCAAGCGCCTGCGCGGGGATCCAGTAAATATAGGCAGCGGCGGTATAGCACGCGACGGCGGCGAACAGGGCCGCGCCGCACAGCGGCGCGGGAATGATGCGCAGCTTTTTTCTGAGCAGGATCAGCGCCGCCAGAATGGCAAGGGCCGCAGCGCACAGGATGAGCAGCGCGTCCGCAGGGACGTAATTCATCGCAAACAGCGCAGGGAAAAAGACTGCGGCGAATACCCATCCGTACCGTTTCACTATACCACTCTCCCCGCCTCGAAATCTGTCGTTTTGTGTCAGTTTTTGTCACACACATATTCTAGCAGATTCCGTCCCAAAAGAAAAGCGAGAAGACCCCATTTTTCACCGAAAATAGAAGCCCCAGAGCCCAAAAGACACCGAAAACAGGAATAATAGGGAGATTATAATCCACATCCGGTACCGGCGTGGCCGGTAATAGCCCAGCACGCAGTACAGGAAAAGCGCCCAGCCGAAAGCCACGGGCGCAAGAAACGCATACATCAGCGCGCACGCCCCCTTACTACATTTTCATACAGGCGGCCGGTAAAAAGGCCGTCCAGGAACGATTCGCTCTCGCGCTTTCCGAAAACGCGGCGCGAAAAGCAGTAGAGGTCGTTGCAGAAGAGGATGATCATAATCGGGAAATAGAGGGTGGTGAACACCGGGTTGAGCCCGAACGCACCGGCCACGTCCCCCTGCATGATATGGAAAAAGGCGCGCGTCATCCCGCAGCCGGGGCAGAGCCGGCCGAACCGCGCATAGTAGAAACACAAAGGAACCCCTTCCAGCGCGGGAAGGGGCAGAAAGATACCCAGTATCAGCAGGCATAAGAACAGGACGATGCGCGCGCCTGCGATCCAGTTTACAGCGCGGCGGCTCATAGGCCGATCAGCTCCTTTGCGGCGGCGGCCAGCGCCTCGATCCGGGCCGCGGCGTCCGCCTTTGTCTGCGCCTGGTACAAAACATAGATCTTCACTTTCGGCTCCGTGCCGGAGGGGCGCAGGATCAGCCGCGTGCCGCCGGCGAGCCGGAATGCGAGCACGTCGGACTTCGGCAGTCCGTCCACGCCGGACATGTAATCGGTCACGCGCTCGACCGCGCAGCCGCCGATCTGCTTCGGCGGGCAGGCGCGCAAGCCGTCCATGGCCTGTTTCAGCCGGGCGGCGCCCTCTGCCGGATCGAGCGAGAGGCCGAAGGTCTTTTCCGTGTAATAGCCGAACTCGGCGTACAGTGCGTCCAGCCGGTCCAGCACGGTTATCCCCTGATTTTTGCAGTCGAGCGCGAGCTCTGCAAACTGCATCGCGCCGTAGACCGCGTCCTTGTCGCGCGTATAGCTGCCGCCCAGAAAACCCGAGCTCTCCTCAAATCCGAACAGGAACGTTTCATCGCCCCCGTCCTCCAGCAGCCCGATTTTCTCGCCCGTGTATTTGAACCCTACGGGCACCTGTTCGAGACGCACGCCGTACTTGTCGCATATCGGCTGCGCAAGGCCCGTGCTCACAACGCTTTTGACAGCGAAGCCCTTTGCCGGCAGGCGGCCCGCCTCCGACTTTTTGCGCAGGATGTGTTCGAGCAGGAGCACGCCGATCTGGTTGCCGGTAAGCGGCGTGAACGCGCCGCCCTGCCGGATGACGGCGCCGAGCCGGTCCGCGTCCGGGTCGGTGCCGAGCACCACGTCCGCGCCCTCGGCTTCGGCAAGCGCGAGCGCGGGGCCGAAAGCGCGCAGTTCTTCGGGGTTGGGCGGGTTTGCGCCGGGGAAATTGCCGTTGGGACGCATGTGCTGCGCGCAGGTGACGACGTTGACGCCGCGCCGGCGCAGAATTTCGGGCACGAGTTTGTACCCGCTGCCGTACAGGGGAGTATATACAATTTTGCACGCGTTTTTTCCGCGGGGCGCGGGCATCACCGCGCAGGCCTCGACCGCGCGCAGGTAGGCTTCGTCCAGCTCCGGCCCGATCAGCTCCACGAGGCCCACGTCCATGGCCGGCGCAAGATCGCACAGGCACACGGGCGCGATCATGTCGCCGCCGGCGGATTCCGTAATTTTCGCGGCCATCTCCTCCGTAATCTGCACGCCGTCCGCTCCGTAGACCTTGTAGCCGTTGTAGTCCTTCGGGTTGTGGCTGGCCGTGACGTTGACGCCGAACGCCGCGCCGAGCGTACGCACGGCAAAGGAGACTTCGGCCGTGGGGCGTATATCGTCAAACAGATAGACGCGCACGCCTAAGCCGGCGAAAACGCGCGCCGCGTACTCGGCAAAGTCACGGCTGAAAAGGCGGCTGTCCCGCCCGATCACAACGCCGCGTCTGTCCAGCCTGTTCTGCAGCATGTATTTTGCAATGCCCGCCGTAATCCAGCCGACGGTGCACAGGTTCATCCGGTTCGTGCCCGCGCCCAGCAGGCCGCGCAGGCCGGCGGTGCCGAACTTCAGGTCCTGCGCAAACCGCAGGCGCAGCTCCCGGTCGTCCCCCGCCAGCTCGTTGAGCTCGAATTTAACCGTTTCGGGCACATGGGGCGAGTTTCGCCACGCCTCGTATTTTTCCTTGTAGTCCATAACAGCTCCTTTATACTGCAATGCGCTCCGACGCCTCGGTGCGGGATGCGCACACGAGCGCCACGTCCGTCCCGATTTTCGCGCCGCACTGTTCCAGCATGCGCCGCGTCGTCTGATACGCAAGGTCGGGCAGGTTGTTGTTTTCCGACAGGTGCGCCAGCACCAGCGTCCGCGTCCCGCTCTCGATCAGCCGCGTTGCGGCGGCGGCGCATTCGTCGTTGGACAGGTGCCCGTTTTCCGACAGGATGCGCTTTTTGAGAGACGGGTGGTACGCGCCGTGCACAAGCATATCCGTATCGTAATTCGACTCGAGCACGACGGCGTCGCTCGTCAAAATCCGGTCCAGCACCGCCGGCGTCATGACGCCAAGGTCCGTTGCCACCGAGATGGTCCGCCGCCCGTCGGTCACGGTATAGCCCACGCTCTCGACCGCGTCGTGCGGCGTTTTGAAAGAGGTCACCTGCAGATCGGGGCAGACGGCGTTCGCGCCGGTCGGCAGGGTGTAAAAGGCCGAGCTGTCTATGCCGGGCAGGCGCGCCTCGATCGCGTACAGGGTGGCCTCGTTGGCAAAAACGGGGATGTGGTAACGGCAGGAGAACTGCTGGCGGCAGTACTGGATTATT
>CAJLRT010000188.1 GCA_905209135.1 uncultured Eubacteriales bacterium | reverse complement strand
TAATCTCTACCATTTAGGCTGTTTTTATACTGTTCGCACAATTTGGGGCAGTCCACGAAACCATGCCGTTTTTCCCATTTTACAAAGCTGTCCATTCGCTGCGGGACAGTTCCCTATCCGAACATCCCGTATATCTTACGCGCAATTCCCAGCTCCTCATTGGCCGGTATGATATAGGCGGCCACCTTGGAGTCGGCCGCGCTCAGCCGGAGGATGCCGGCGGCCGCGCCGTCCGGCACAGGCGCCGGTTCGGGCTTGTATCCCAAATAGGAAAACTGTGCGAGCACCGCGCCGCGCACCCGCGCGCTCTTCTCTCCGATCCCGCCGGTAAAGGCGATGCAGTCGAGCCCGTTCATAATGGCGGCGTACCCGCCGATATAGCGAGCAACCTCCCGGCAGTAAATGTCCAGCGCAAGCTTCGCGCGCGGATTTTCATGCTCCGCAGCTTCCAGGTCGCGCATATCGTTGCTCACGCCGGAAATGCCGAGCATGCCGCCCTCCGTTTCCAGCGCGTGAAATACCTCTTCTGCGCCCAGCCCCTCTTTTTGAATGAGATAGTTGATGATAAACGGGTCCAGATCCCCCGACCGGCTCATCTGCGGCAGTCCCGTCTGCAGGGACAGGCCGAAACTGGTGTCCACGCTCCTGCCGTCCACGATCGCGCAGAGCGAACCGCTTCCGCCCAGGTGACAGGACACCGCCTTGTACTGCGGCCCAAGCCGGCCGGTCAGGCAGTCGGCCACATAGGAGTGGGAAGCGCCGTGGTAGCCGAGCCTGCGGATGCCGTACTTCTCGTACCACGCATACGGCGCGGAATAAATATACGCCTCCGGCGGCATCGTCTGGTGAAACGCCGTTTCAAACGCGCCTATCCGGGGCGTGTCCGGCAATACCTTTTCAAAGGTCCGTATGGCCTCGAGATAGTGTTTGTTGTGCGCGGGCGCAACCGTCATATATTCCTCCATACCGCGCAGCACCGCTTCGTCCAGCACATGCGTGCCGTAAAAGCCCCTGGACAAAACGGTTTTGAACCCGACGAAGTCGATCTCCTCTACGCCGCCAATCGCGCCGAGGCGCGCGTCTGTCAGCTTATCCAGAAACGCGCGGATACCGGCCTCGTAGTTCAGCGCCACAAACGCCTCGTCCCGGAAGGCGCGCCCGTCCCCCGCGTCATACGTGAACAACCCGCCGCGCGGCGCGCCGACGCGCTCTATCCGGCCGGCGGCGAGCACCGCCTCGTCCGGCATGGAAAACAACTGAAATTTCAGGGAGGTGCTGCCCGCGTTGCAGATTAATATCTTCATAGCAAGTCCTCGCTTCCTCATATTGACGGCCCGGTCGGCCGTATAGGGGAATTATAGCACAGCCCCCGCGCCCTGGCAAGCAAAGCGGGAAAAAAACAGAGGACCGCAGAAGCGGCCCTCCATTTTTTGTATGTGATTTTGATTTAGGGTCAGTTTACAGCATGCGCGCGGAGTTTGCAAACCTGCGGCGCATACGCATGCGTTTTGGCACCGCACGCCCGATCCGCTCCAAAAATGCGACGGTGTCGCGCAGCGTTTCCTTCAGGCTCCGCGTCGTATACCCGAGCTCACGGTCGGCTTTTTCGTGCGAGAAATTTGCGTTGCTGAACAGCGTATGCATGGAATAGCGCGTAAACAGGGGGCTTGTGCGCCGCATTTTGTAATACAGCTCGGCCATCGGCGCGACCATATTCACAAACCACTTTGGCAGCACGCACCTTATTTTCTTCAGATTCCCCACCTGCTGGAGCTGTCCGAGCAGTTCCTGCACCGAATAATAGCGGTTGGAGAGAATATAGCACTCGCCGCAGCGGCCTCTGTCCACTGCGCGCACAATCCCGTCCGCCACGTCCCGTACGTCCACAAAATCGTATCCGCCCTTCACGCAGGCGCCGAGCTTGCCATTGACATAATCGACTACCAGCTGGGTCAGGTGCCCCTTGCCGTAGTCATTGGGGCCAATGATCCCGGACGGATGCACAATGACGGCGTCCAGTCCGCGTTGCACGCTGTCCAGCACAATCTGTGTGGCGCGCGCCTTTGACTTCGCGTACAGGCCCACGACGTCCGCCGCCTCGAAATGGTCCACCTCGCGGATCACCTCGCCCTCCGGCAGTTCCGGAATCGCGTGCACGGAACTGGTGTACACCAGCCGTTTCACACCGTATGAAAGGCACATCTCCACAATATTTTTCGTGCCTTTCACGTTCACGTCGATCACGCTCTGCAAAAACTTGGACGCAATCGAGACGATGCCGGCAGTATGGATACAGACCACCTCGTCGTAGCCCGCGCCGTCAAAAAAGGGTTCCAGGGATTTCACGTCGCGCACATCGCCCCGGACCAGTTCCACGGGCAGACCGGCCAGCGGCGCGTCGTCCTCTTTTGGCAGCACGAGCCCGCGCACCTTCTCTCCATTGGCGACAAGCTGTTTGACAAGCGTATTCCCAACATGCCCGCAGGCGCCGGTAACAAGATACAAACGATTCATAATCCCCCTCCTTCAACCCTTATTCTGTTTATAGTATATACCGAATTCGTGTAAAATACATGACCTGCCTGTGAAGGATTCCCGAAGTTTGTGTTACCGATTCATGTTGCGTCCCATACGGCCCGGCAAAACCCGTCACCCTTCGCGCTGCCGGACGGCTGCGCCGTGCAGGGCGCGGTAGGATTTTGGCGAAATGCCGGTTTCCATGCGAAAAATCCTGTGAAAATAGCTTGCGTTTTCATACCCCACCGCCGCCGCAATCTCCGAAACGGAAAGCCCGGTGCTCTCCAGTAAAAATTTTGCCTGCGCCAGCCGCCGGCCCTGTACATGCTCGGTGTAGGTTTTGCCCGTCAGCCGCCGTATTTCTCGCGAAAGCCAGCACACGTCGTAATGCATAAGCCCGGCAAGCTCCGCAAGCGAACCGTCGCGGTACCGCTCCTCAACGTATTTCAGCACGCGGATCGCGCGCTCCTCCCCGCTGCCGGACGCCACGATCCGGTCCGCGCTGTTGAGCAGGTGCAGAAACAGCAGTCCCATAGTCGTCTGCTGTACGCCGCGCCGGTTCGGCTCGTCGTGCATCAGCGACCAGATGAGGTTTTCCACCAGATTCTGGACCTCCATAACGTCGGCCACCTCAAAATGCAGAAATCCGGACGCGCCGCCGCGGCTTCGCAGGCAGTCCACTATAAAATTGCGCAGCGGACTCTGTCTCTCGCCCATCATGGCGAGCGTCCTGTCGAAAAACGCGGGCAAAACAATAAAATTAACCGCTATATCCCCCGCTCCTGCCGGCAGAATCTCCTGTGTCGCATTCTGGCTTAAAAACATAAGCTCTCCCCGTTTCAGGACAATT
>CAJLRT010000187.1 GCA_905209135.1 uncultured Eubacteriales bacterium | reverse complement strand
CACGCCGCAGCAGAGCCCGCGTCGCGCCGTCCGGCTCTTCTGCGCTGATGCCCAATTACGTCATGTACCAGAACGCCGCGATCGGCCTGGTGACGGGCCTGAGCCTGATCGGCGCGGTGATCATTGCAAAGCTGCTCGGCTGTATTCTGCCCATGACGGCGAAAAAGCTCAAGCTGGACCCCGCCATCATGGCGTCGCCCATCATCACCACGATTGTGGACGCCTGCTCCGTGCTGCTGTATTTCAATATCGCCGTGCGCGTGCTCAATATCTGAACCGCGCCCGCCCTGTAAAAAACCGCCGCCGCAACGTGTTTGCGGCGGCGGTTTCTGCGCGCACCGGTTGTGTCCGTGGGACTTAGCCTTGACATTGCGCGGCGTTTCCTGTATAGTTTTACTCATGTGCCTTGCGGCGCAACTTATTTTAAAGGAGAAATAGAATGAAAAAGGGAAAAGTCGCAGCTCTTGTCGTGGGAATCGTAGCAGTGCTGGCTGTCGCTGCGTATTTCACAGTCGATTACTTCCTCGATAAGGATCTGGAGCGGCAGCAGCAGGAACTGGCGGAACTGGAGAACAACCATGTGTCCACCAAAAGCGGCGAGGACGTCGAGACCGAGCTTTGCAACTTCGAGGACGGCCGGTTCTATCTCAAGGTCCCCAAGTCGTTTTCGCAGATGGACGCGGATATGATCGCGCTCAAGTACCCGAACGGAGAACCTCCCAAATATGTGTTTACAAACGAGGAGACGACCATCAACGTCGCCGTCGGCGTATCGGACGCCGCGCTGGAGGACAGCCAGGTGCAGCAGTTTGTCGACTATATGGAGCAGGTGCTGTCGCAGAGCCAGCAGGTACTGGATACAAACGTATATGAAAAGAGCGGACGCACAGTCGGCGAACTCCGGTTTGTCTCGGAAGCCGCCGATACGGATATTTACAACCACATGCTGGTATTCTCCGACGGCGGCCAGCAGCGCGTCGTAACCTTTAACTGCACGGTCGAGAACCAGGAGGAGTGGCAGCCGGTCGGCTCGTTTATCGTGCAGTCGCTGCACTTCCCGGCGGAAGGCTGAACCCCGCTTTGTACTGCATGATCTGCGGCGGTTAAGGCCGCGCTTGCAAGCCGCCGCCCCCCAATAACATATGCCAGTATTACCGCCCGAAACGCCGTTGTTTCGGGCGTTTTTTTCGCATTTTTTGCGCCGCGCGGATGATCCATTTTTTTGCAGCCGTTGTATGGTTCAGGTCATAAAAACGGCGTTGTATCCCCGGCTCCGCCCTGCCGTTTCGGATTGAGTTCGCACAGCGCGGCCCCGCCGACCAGCAACCCCGCGCCGATCAGCTGCGCCGCTGTCACCGCCTCGTGCAGCAACAGTGCGGAAAGGGCTACGGCCGCAAGCGGTTCCGCATATCCGCACACGGCGACAGTCTGCACGGGCAGCCGGCCGAGGGCTGAAAAATACATCCAGCAGCCGGCGCCGGTATTGAGCAGGCCGAGCATCCCGATCCGTACCCACTCCCCGGCGCCGTCCGGCAGACTTACCCCGTCGCGAATCCAGACGAATGCCGCCACCGTGAAAAATCCCGCCCAGAGCTGTAATGCCGCGTTTTCCAGGCCGGTGACGCGGCCGGTTTTCTTTTGGAAAACAATCATTCCCGCATACAGCACGGCGGACATGAGCCCGCAGAACAGCCCGCGCGCATTGCCGCCGCCCGCCGCTGCGCCGTTGATGAGGACCGCGCCGCACAGAACCAGCGCAAAGCCGGCGCATTTTGCCCGCGTCAGCTTTTCCCGGAACAGAAAGGGCGATGCGAGCATGACGAGGACCGGCCCGCAGTAATAGAGCAGCGAGGCGAGCCCGACGCCCGCCTGTGCATACGCCTCGTACAAAAACATCCAGCTCGCACCCATGCATATCCCGGAAAGGGCGATCAGCAGCAAATCCCTCCTGCAATGCTGAACCGTCGGCTTTTGGCCTGTCAGCCAGAAAACCGCGCTTAAAAACAGGCTGCCGATCAGCGTCCGGTAAAAGACAATCTCGTAGCTCGCAAGCCCGATACCGCTGGCAACAATGCCGTTGGAGCCGAACAGCAGCAGCGCGGCCCCGTATTGCAAATATGCGCGTTTCATGGCGCCTTTCCCCCTTGCAATCTGTTTTTTATTAGTATATCATAAGTTAACAGATGAGGAAAACAAATATTTCTCATGCATTGCATGCGAAAATATAATGGAGGGCGATTTCCCATGGATACAAATCTCCAGAAGTATATGGCGTTTGTGGAGACGGTCGAAACCGGCAGTTTTACAAAGGCTGCGCAGCGGCTGCACTATTCACAGTCCGGAATCAGCCGGATGATCCGCGATCTGGAACAGGAGTGGAAGATCTCCCTTCTGGAGCGGGACAGGGCGGGCGTCCGGCTGACAGGGGAGGGGGCCAGGCTTCTCCCGCACGCGAAGGCGGTGTGCAGCGAATACAGGAAACTGCAGATGCAGGTGGATTCGCTCAACGGCCTGCAGTCCGGCCTTATACGGATCGGCACCTTTTCCAGCGTGGCGACACACTGGCTTCCCAATATCATCCGTGAATTTCAGAAGGACTGCCCCGGCGTGGATTATGAGCTGCTGCTGGGCGACTATACGGAAATTGAGGGCTGGGTCCTGGATGGCCGCGTGGACTGCGGCTTTGTGCGGCTTCCGGTCCGGTCCGGGCTGGAGACGGTCCCGCTTGCGGAGGACCGCCTGCTGGCCGTGCTGCCGGAAACGCATCCCATGGCCGGCTGTTCCGTTTTTCCGGTCGAAATGTTTCTAAACGAGCCGTTTATGCTGCTGGAGCGGGGCGGGAAATCCGAAGTGACGGAAATTTTTGAGCGCTGTGGACTCTCTCCTCGCGTGCATTTTACCACCTGGGACGACTATGCGATCATGTCCATGGTGGAAAGCGGCCTCGGCCTGAGCATTCTGCCCGAACTGATCCTGAAACGGATTCCCTACAGCATTGTCGCCAAAGAGCTGAGCGTTCCCGCCAGCCGCCGTATCGGCCTCGTCCTGCGCAGCCGGAAAACCGCCTCTCTCGCTGTCCGGCGTTTTCTGGAATATCTGCCGTACCGCTGACCTGGCGGCGCCTTTGCCGAATGCCGCCCCGCCGGCGAACTTCTCGCAGACAGCCGTTTCATCCGCGCGCCGCAGAATTGCCCGGTATGCAGGCGCTGTTTTCACCGGCCCGCCCGAACCGGATGCATTTTGCCGCCGGTCCTCCGCCTGCAGAATGTGAAATAACGCCGAAACCTGTTGACTGTCCCGCCGGGCTATGATACACTGAAAACACATTTATATCAAAAATTTGGAGGTTGTCTGTATGTCTAAAAAGGTATGTATCGTAAACACAAGCCTGGT
>CAJLRT010000186.1 GCA_905209135.1 uncultured Eubacteriales bacterium | reverse complement strand
GTTCTGCTCTTACGGCGGCGAAGCGCTGGACAAGAAGACTCCGCTGCTGCGCTCCATGGAGGCGCTGAACAAGCAGGCGCTGCGCATTCTGCGACTGTTCGGCAACGACACTGTCAAATGCGTCCGCACATCGGTAGGCCCGGAACAGGAGTATTTCCTGGTCCCGCGGGAGATGTATGAAAAGCGGCCCGATCTGCGCTTTACCGGCCGTACGCTGTTCGGCGCCAGGTCGCCGAAAGGCCAGGAGATGGACGACCATTACTTCGGCGTCATTAAGCCCAGAGTGGCGGCTTACATGGAGGAGCTCAACGAAGAGCTTTGGAAGCTGGGCATCCTCGCCAAGACGGAGCACAACGAGGTGGCTCCCGCGCAGCATGAGCTGGCGCCGATTTATACAACAACGAATATTGCCACCGACCACAACCAGCTTACAATGGAGGTCATGCAGAAGGTGGCTGCCAGGCACGGTCTTGTATGCCTGCTCCATGAAAAGCCCTTTGCGGGCGTTAACGGGAGCGGCAAGCACAACAACTGGTCCATGGCTACCGATGCCGGCGTCAACCTGCTCTCGCCGGGCGAGACGCCGTATGAGAACGCGCAGTTTCTGCTTTTCCTGTGCGCGGTAATCAAGGCCGTGGACGATTATCAGGACCTGCTTCGCCTTTCGGTTGCCACGGCGGGCAACGACCACCGGCTCGGCGCAAACGAAGCGCCTCCGGCTGTCATATCTATCTTCCTGGGCGACGAGCTGACTGCCGTGCTGGAGGCGCTCGAAAGCGGCAGGCCCTACAGCGGCGCGGAGAAGACGCAGATGAAACTGGGCGTGGATGTGCTGCCCCGGTTCAACCGCGACGCAACCGACCGTAACCGTACTTCTCCGTTTGCCTTTACCGGCAACAAGTTTGAGTTCCGGATGCTTGGCTCATCCAACAGCATAGCCTGCGCCAACATCATGCTCAACAGCGCGGTTGCCGAAAGCCTGAAGATCTATGCCGACCGGCTGGAGGCGGCTGAAAACTTTGAGACGGCGCTGCAGGAGATGATTCGCAAGACCATTCAGGACCACAAGCGCATTATCTTCAATGGCAACGGCTATGACGAGGCGTGGATTCGGGAGGCGACGGAACAGCGCGGCCTGCTCAACTACCGCACCACGCCGGATTGCATGCCCCATCTGCTGGACCGGAAGAATGTGGAAATGCTGACGTCTCACGGCGTATTTTCGGAGGCGGAGCTCAAATCCCGCTGTGAAATCATGCTGGATAACTACTGCAAGACGGTTGTGATTGAGGCGAACACCATGGTAGACATGGCGAAGACGGAAATAGCGCCGGCGGTGGAGGCCTACGTGCTGGATCTCGCAAAGACGGTTGCTGCGAAAAGAGCGCTGGATTTGAATATTGCATGCGTCTATGAGCAGGACCTGATTAGGAAACTGGCCTCGCTGACCGACTGCATCGCTGTGAAAGCGGCCGCTCTGGAAAATGCCGTGACGGCGCTGCATGCCGCTGAAGATGTTACCGCAGAAGCCTGCGCCATCCGCGATACGGTTCTGGTTAAGATGAGCGAGCTGCGGATGGTCTGCGACGAAGCGGAAACGCTTACAGCGAAAAAATACTGGCCGTACCCGACATACGGCGACCTGCTTTTCGGCGTGAAATAGCGCCGGTTGAAATTGAACTGATAAAGGAGTGAGCTGCATGGCAGTCGAAAATATTACGGCGTTGATAAAAGAGACGGTTGCGAGCGAGGTGTTCGGCGTTTGGTTTCTGATCGGCGCTGCGCTTGTATTCTTCATGCAGGCGGGATTCGCTATGGTCGAAACGGGATTCACCCGCGCGAAAAACGCCGGAAACATCATTATGAAGAACCTGATGGATTTCTGTATCGGGACCGTGGTATTCATTCTGCTCGGCTTTAGCTTGATGATGGCGGAGGATTATGTATTCAGCCTGGTTGGCATTCCGAATTTAAACATATTTTCCGACTTCGGCGGATTTATCCGGGAAAATGCGTCCAGCTTCGTGTTCAATCTTGTGTTCTGCGCTACGGCGGCAACCATTGTATCCGGAGCGATGGCTGAACGGACAAAGTTTATATCCTACTGTATCTACTCGGCCGTCATTTCGCTTTTCGTATATCCCATAGAGGCCGGCTGGATCTGGAATTCCCAGGGATGGCTCGCACAGCTCGGTTTTCATGATTTTGCGGGCTCGGCAGCCATTCACGCGGTGGGAGGAGTCACTGCCCTCATCGGTGCGATCATGGTGGGGCCCCGGCTCGGGAAATACGTAAGGGATAAGGCGGGCAAGGTGAAAAAAGTCAACGCTATTCCCGGGCACTCCATCACGCTCGGCGCGCTCGGCTGCTTCATCCTGTGGTTCGGCTGGTACGGGTTTAACGGCGCGGCGGCCTGGGATCAGGCGTCCCTCGCATCCATTTTTCTGACCACGACAATCGCACCGGCTGTCGCAACATGCGTCACGATGGTGTTTACCTGGGTAAAAAACGGGAAGCCGGACGTATCCATGTGCCTCAATGCTGCGCTTGCCGGCCTTGTGGGAATTACCGCCGGCTGTGACGCGCTGGACGCCGCCGGGGCGATCGTAGTCGGCGCGGTGTCTGGTATCCTCGTTGTAGTCGTTGTGGAATTGCTTGACCTGAAACTGCACATCGACGATCCGGTCGGCGCCGTCGGCGTGCACCTTGCCAACGGCGTCTGGGGCACGGTTGCGGTCGGCCTGCTGGCCAATCCCGCTGCTCCCGCCGGACTGGAAGGGCTCTTCTACACCGGCAGCCCAAAGCTTCTGGGAATTCAGGTGCTCGGTATCACTGCGGTGCTCGCATGGACGGTCGTGATGATGACAATCACATTCTTTGTGATCAAAAAGACAGTCGGGCTGCGGGTTTCGGCGGAAGAAGAGATAAAGGGACTGGATAGCACAGAACATGGTTTGCCCAGCGCATATGCCGACTTTGTACCGGCGGTGGAAAGCCTGGACTATGGATATCAGGGCGCTGTGGCCGTAACTGGAGAAGCGCCTGTTGCTGAAGCGGTTCCCGTAAAGCGTATGCCGGTTTTTGAAGATGGGAAGCCTAAAATGACAAAGGTGGAGATCATTTGCAAGGAGGCAAAGTTTGAGACACTGAAAGCTGCGATGATGAATATCGGCATTACCGGCATGACGGTATCCCATGTTTTGGGCTGCGGAATGCAGAAAGGCAAGCCTGAATATTACCGCGGAGTGCCGGTGGAAGCCAGCCTGCTCCCCAAGGTCCAGGTGGATATCGTGGTGAGCAAAGTCCCCGTCCGGGATGTGATCGAAACGGCCAAAAAGGTGCTCTACACCGGGCATATCGGCGACGGAAAAATCTTCGTCTACGACGTTGAAAATGTCGTGAAAGTG
>CAJLRT010000185.1 GCA_905209135.1 uncultured Eubacteriales bacterium | reverse complement strand
GGATCGCGCCAAAAATCATATTTATCTCTTCCTTTCCCGGTCGCAGGCATAGCGTATATGTTTATAATCCAGGTAACTGTGGTCCAAATCGACAAAGGAGACGTCGTGGTGCGCCGCCTGCTTTTCGGGCGGCGGGGGCGTCATATAGTCCCCGAACGCGATTTTCAGGTATGTGTCGTATCCCTGGGGCAGGGGAAGCATGTGCCCCTCGAACTCCCTGTATACCGCGGCGGCAAAGCAGTCCGCCGGATAGCGGTTCTGCATGTAGTGCGGGCCGGAGCAGAGTTCGGTAATGTATTCGCACTGTGAAATCGGGTACTTCGTCATCCTGCGCTCGGCCGCGCTCCATATTTTATACCGCAGACGTTTTGAGGGCACGAGCCCCAGCAGGATTTTCCCGAGCCACTGCACGGCCTTTCCGTGGTTGGTCGGCGGCTTCTGGATGAGAAACAGCGAATAGGTCAGCGCCCAAAGCTTCTGCATTTTCCGTTTCAGGCCGGAGGCGGGACAGCCGTCGAGCGGGAGGATGTCGATCGAAAGGCCGTGGTTGATGTCCATATCCGCCTGGTATGTCTTGATAAAGGTCGTGCTGTTGTCATGCACCGTCGCGAACAGATTGCGCGTGTTGACGGTTTCGCTGGAACGCTGGTAGGAATAGCGCGATGTGTCCGCCGCTTCGTTCCAGATTCTGCCGAGTTTTTCGTAGTCCTCCCGCGGCATGAACACGTCCACGTCGTCGTCCCAGGGGATAAAGCCGCCGTGCCGCAGCGCGCCGATGCAGCAGCCGCCGCAGAAATAGAACAGCAGCCCGTTGCGGTCGCATATATCCTTAAAGTAAAGAAGCAGGTCCAGCCCCTTTTTCTGGAGCTGCCGCAGCAGTTCCCGGTCCAGGGAGACGGACTGCATGTCCGGTTTCGCGCTCATGATAAAGAACCCTTTCTATTTTCCCAATATCCAGTGCCGGAATATTCCGGCCCAGAAGCCGCAGCCGTAGGCCAGGTGAATGAGGATATGCACATAGAACAGCCGCGCTTTCCCCGCGCCGTGCACCTCGCCGCTGCGCAGTGAGAACCACAGGTCCAGCAGCAGATACAGGCACAGCACGCCCGCGTACGGGTACCACAGCACCGGCGCCAGCAGCGCCGCCAGGGGCCCCAGCAGCAGAAAGGCGACAAACAGGCAGGGGACAAGGTGCGTCAGGCTCGCCACGGCGCGGTGTTTGCGTATGCCGGCCGCCTTTGCCCTGCCAAAGCCGACATACTGCCTCCATACGTCGGTATAGCGGCTGCGCGGATAGTAAACGCTTTGGATTTTAGGCGAGATATATATTTTGCCGCCGCTGCGGGTCAGCCTGTAGTTGAGGTCGTCGTCCTCCGCGCGGGGCAGGTGCTCGTCATACCCGCCGAGCGCCTCGAGCGTCTGCTTCCTGAACGTGCCGAGAAATACGGTGTCTGCATACCCCTCGTAGTCCGCCCTGTGGTGCCCGCCGCCGCCGAGCGCGAACGGGGACATAAACGCGGCGGCCACTGCCTGCTGCACGGGATTTTTGCCCTTCGCAACGGTCGGCCCGCCCACGTTGTCCGCGCCGGTTTCCAGAATCGTGCGCATGCACTGCGAAATATAGTCGTCCGCATATTCCGCGTGCGCGTCCAGGCGCATGACATATTCGCCGCGCGCCTCGCGGATGCCGATATTCAGCGCAGCCGGAATGATGCGCCTGGGGTTGTCCAGCAGACGGGCGTTCGGATTCTCGCGTATAAACGCCCGCACCATTTCCGCCGTGCGGTCCTCCGACGCTCCGTCAATGAACAGGATTTCCATCGCGGACTTCGGATAATCCTGCCGCAGCAGAGACGAAAACAATGCGGGCAGATATTGCTGTTCATTGTAGACGGGGATGAGTACGGATACGGTCGGCAGATTCGGTTCTGGTCGCATGGGCGCCTGCTACCTCCGGGAATATATTGAAAAACCGGTCATTTTATGTTTTATTATATCGGATATATCTCGCAATTGCAACCGGAAAGCTCCGGTACCGGAGATATCTTTTTTATAATATACCCTTTTTTACTGTGTATTTTATGAAATTGAAAATATTGTCTGAACTTTACGGAGTGCGCGCGCAAAAAAAGAGCCGGGTTTCAAACCAGAAACCCGGCTCCTATATGAGAAAAAAACAGGAGGGCGAATTGGGTGCGCCGCGCGCAGGGGGATACGGCCGGCCGCGGCCGCGCAAAGGGCGGGGCAAGGCGCAGCCGGAGAAGGCAAACGCAAGTGCGCCGCATATAAGCTGCGCTACGATATCCCGTCCCGGCTGCCGGTGACGGAGAACTCGACCCATTCGGCGATGTTCGTCGCATGGTCGGCGATGCGTTCGAGGTATTTTGCGATCATGAGCACGTCCAGCGCAAACGCGGCGAGCGCAGGCGTTTCGGCCAGAATCGACGCGACGTCCGCGCGCACCTGGCAGAACAGGTCGTCCACCACGTCGTCGTATTTGATCACGCGGTCGGCCAGGGCAAGGTCGGATTTGACGAACGCCTCCACGCTTTCGTTTACCATGCGGATGCTCTCGACGGCCATGGCGCCTATATGCTGTACGCTTTTTGCCTGCGACGCTTCCATGAACAGGGAGATTTCCGCGATATCCGTCGCCTGGTCGCCGATGCGCTCCATGTCGGTAATCATCTTCAGCGCGGAGGAGATTTGCCGCAGATCCCGCGCCACGGGCTGCTGGTGCAGCAGCAGGCGCATGCACATGTTTTCTATCACGCGCTCTTTCTGGTCTATCTGTTCGTCCAGTTCAATCGCCTGCCTGGACAGGGCGGGGTCGGCTTTGAGCAGGCCGTTTACCGCGCTTGCGATCGCCTGCTCGCAGAGGGTGCCCATGGCCGTCAGCTCATTGTGCATCTGCTGCATCTGGGTTGTAAATTGATCGCGCATTATCCAAACCTCCCGGTGATATAGTCTTCCGTCCGCTTGTCGGCGGGGAGATTGAACAGCTTGTCGGTCTGCGCATATTCAATCACTTCCCCGAGCAGAAAGAACGCTGTTTTATCCGATATGCGCAGCGCCTGCTGCATATTGTGCGTCACGATGACGATGGTGTACGTCTGTTTCAGGCTGGACATGAGATCCTCTATTTTCATGGTGGAAATCGGGTCCAGCGCGCTTGTGGGTTCGTCCATCAGCAGCACGGTCGGCTTGACCGCGAGCGCGCGGGCAATGCACAGGCGCTGCTGCTGGCCGCCAGAGAGTCCGAGCGCGTCCTTTTTGAGCCGGTCCTTGACCTCGTCCCAGATGGCCGCGTCCCGCAGCGACTGCTCGACGATCTCGTTGAGCTTTGCGCGGGAGCGGATCCCGTGCGTAATGGGGCCGTAGGCGATATTGTCGTATATGCTCATAGGAAAGGGGTTGGGCTTCTGG
>CAJLRT010000184.1 GCA_905209135.1 uncultured Eubacteriales bacterium | reverse complement strand
CCGTAGCCCGCCGCCTTTACGGCGGCGATGATGCGCGGGTCGGAACTCCCGGAAAACAACTGCTTATAGGTACGGCCGTGCACCGCAAGCGAAGCGGCGCCGCTGTCCTGCATGGCGCGGGCAAACTCGACCGCGTTGACATGGTCCTCGTCCCAGCCCTTGCGGAACTTGACGCTGACCGGGACGGACGATGCGGCAACGACCGCCGCGCACACGCGCGCGGCCAGCGGGAGGTCCCGCATGAGCGCGCATCCGTCGCCGCCCCTGACGATCTTGGGCATGGGGCACCCCATATTGATATCAATGCCGTCCGGCGCGTATGCGCAGACCTGCCGGGCGGCCTCCGCCATGACGGCAGGGTCGCTCCCGAAAAGCTGCACCGTTACAGGGCGTTCCTGCTCCGTGCTCCGAAGCAGGAGGCGCGTCTTTTTATCCCCGTAATACAGGCCTTTGGCGCTTACCATTTCGGTATATACAATGTCCGCCCCGAACCGTTTTACAATGCGCCGGAACACGCTGTCCGTAATCCCGGCCAGAGGCGCCATAATCAATGGAATACTCTGCCGCTGCATGATCTTCTCCCAAATTCAATATAAATCAGTATATCATAAAACATGTTGAAAATCAATAAAAAATGCCCCGGACAAAGTCCGGGGCCAGGTACTAAAAGCGAAACAGCTTGAACTTCTTTTTCTTTTGAGGGTAGTACCGCGCAATCTTCTGGGCGATAATGCGCTTCGCCTCTGTCAGCATATCCGTTTCATGCAGGCCCTTGCGGCTGGCCTGCGGACTGACAAAAAAGATTGCCTGTTCAAATATATCGCTGTCGTCCGGTTTTACAATGACTATTTGACGGTTCACTCCGCGGATCATATCATTCACGCCCCTTACCTGTACATTTTTTCCAAATCCATAGCTATTTTTACCAGAAAAGGCAGGTTATATTCATTGCATGGTTTCTCAGATATATGTTGCATTACAAATGCATATATTATATACTAAATAAATACGATCGACATTACAAAGGAGATCCTGTATGAGAAGCGTACTGATTCTGTTCGGCGGCGCTTCGCCGGAGCATGAGGTGTCCCGGCGCTCCGCCGCGTCCGTCCTTGAAAATATAAACCGTGAAAAAAACCAGGTGCATACCGTGGGCATTACGAAAAACGGCTGCTGGTATTATACCGGCGCTCCGGCGGATGAAATCCGCTCCGGCGCCTGGGAGCGGAACGCGGGCAACATCCCCGCCATGCTCGATTACACCAGCGAGAAGAACGGACTGCTGCTGTTCACCAATCCGATTCAGCGGACGGAAATCGACGTCGTCTTCCCCGTGCTGCACGGCGAGAACTGCGAGGACGGAAAAATGCAGGGGCTTTTGGAGCTCGCGCGCATTCCCTTTGTGGGCCCGGGCCTGCGGGCGAGCGCGAACGCAATGGACAAAGCGACGACAAAGGTGATTCTGCAGGCCGCCGGGATTGTACAGGCCGACTACATTGTGTTCCGCCAGCATGATTTTGACAGGGAGCGCGCCGTATCCCAGGTGGAGAGCAAATTTGTCTATCCCGTATTCGTCAAGCCCTCCGCCAACGGGTCTTCCTGCGGGGTTTCCAAAGTGAAAAGGCGGGAGGAGCTCCTCGGTGCGATCGGCGGCGCTTTCCAGTTCGACGACAAGGTGCTCGTGGAGGAATTTGTGGACGGACGGGAGCTGGAAGTCGCCGTGCTCGGCAATGAGGACGCTTTCGCCTCAGTCTGCGGGGAAATTGTGGCCGGCAGCGAGTTTTACGACTATAATGCGAAGTACATAAACAGCGATTCCCGGCTCTATATTCCGGCCCCGCTGGCTCCGGAGCAGGAAGAGGAGATACGCGGTATCGCGCTGCAGGCATACCGGGCGCTGGAATGCGCCGGCCTGTCCAGGGTGGATTTCTTTTTGCAGGACAACGGCCGCATTGTGCTCAATGAGATCAACACGCTGCCGGGCTTTACCGATATCAGCATGTATCCGAAGCTCATGATGCACACCAGGGAAATCGGCTATGACGAGCTGATCGAGCGGCTGCTCGATACCGCTTTATAGAGGAGGCGCGACTATGGACAACAGACCCATCGGCGTATTTGACTCCGGACTCGGCGGGCTGACCTGCGTCAAGGAGCTGATGCATGTTCTGCCCGGCGAGAACATCATATATCTGGGCGACACCGGCCGGGTCCCCTACGGGACCCGCTCGAAAGAGACGATTATACAGTATGCGCTGGAAGGCGTCGCATTTCTGGAAAAGTTTGATGTGAAACACATTATCATCGCCTGCGGCACCGTATCCACCGTGGCGATGGACCAGGTGAAGCGGCATGCGAAAGTCCCGACCATGGGCGTGCTGGAGGTGGCCTCCGCAAAGGCCGCGGCCGTTACCAGAAACAAAAAAATCGGCGTGATCGCAACGCCGGCCACTACGCGCAGCCAGGCCTTCCGCAACCGGCTGCTGCAGCTTGACCCCGGCGTGTCCGTCTATGCCAAAGCCTGCCCGCTCTTTGTGCCGCTGGTTGAGAACGGGTATATTGAAGACGACAACCCGGTGACGAGCCTGGTTGCCGAGGAGTACATCGCGCCGCTGCGCGAGGCCGGGATCGACACGCTGATTATGGGCTGCACGCACTATCCGGTGATTGCGGGCTGCATTGCGCGGAGACTTCCGGGCGTTACGCTCATAGATTCGGGCAAGGAGGCCGCAATTCACACGGCGGACGTTTTGGCCAGAGAGGGCGGAAAAAGCGGATTTACAGCGGGTAAAAACCGCTATTATGTCACGGACTCGACGGAGGGATTCGTCAGCGTCGCCTCCATTTTCCTGGACAGGGAAATCACCGAGTCCGTAGAAAGGATCACACTGTAAATGCAGGAAAGTTCAGAGACAAAGGATATTATTCTGAAGATCAAGGGCACCCAGAGCAGCGGCCCCGCGCAGGACTCCATAGAGCTGATTACGCAGGGGACCATGCGCCGAAACGGGGACGGGTTTGAGATCGACTATGAGGAGACAGCCGAGAACGGACTGGAGGACACTGTCACGAAAATAGCGGTTGAGAGCCAAAAGCGGGTTACGATTACCCGGTCAGGGAAATACGGTTCCCAGCTCATTCTGGAAAAGGGCAAACGGCACCTCAACCACTATGACATGGGCTTCGGGCAGTTTGTCATGGGCGTGAGGGCCGCGAATATAGACAACCGGCTCACCATGGGCGGCGGAGAGCTGTCCGTCACCTACACGCTGGAAATGAATCATGCGCTCATGAGCAGAAACCGGTTCCACATAACGGTGCAGGACATCAGCGCGGCGGAGAGGCCGGAAACGATGGACCACTGACCCCGGAACAGAGGTTTTATTCCGGTAAAACCAATAAATCATGTTTATTAATTTTGAATAAT
>CAJLRT010000183.1 GCA_905209135.1 uncultured Eubacteriales bacterium | reverse complement strand
GGGAATGTCGTGCAGCTTGAGATCCAAAAAGATTTTGTGGCCGCGCGCCTTGATCTGCCGGATGATGTCCGGCCCGGCGGCATAGAAAAGCTCCATGCCGACCTTGACATAGACCGGAGTCCCTTCAAACAAATTCAGAAATTCGAGCGCCCTGTCGGCGGTTGCAAAGTCCAGTGCGATGATTACGTCCCGTCCCATAATAATTCCTTTCGTTATCTTATTTGTTTTTTTCAGTCTTTCTGCGTCTGCGCGGAACCGATGACGTCGGCAAGCCGGGCGATGCCCAGCGCTTCCATGCGGACCGGCAGCTCCTCGACGATGTTTTTGCAGGCGTACGGATCGACCAGATTCGCGCTGCCGACCTGTACGGCCGCGGCGCCCGCCATCATCATTTCCAGCACGTCGTCCGCGCAGGATACGCCGCCCATGCCGATTACCGGGATGGATACGGCGCCGGCCACGTCGTACACCATGCGCAGGGCGACCGGGAATACGGCGGGGCCCGACAGGCCGCCGGTACGGTTGGCGAGCAGGGGCTTTTGCGTCCGCGTGTCAATCCGCATGCCGAGCAGGGTATTGATCAGGCTCAGACCGTCCGCGCCGGCCTGCTCGCAGGCCCTGGCAATGGCCACAATATCCGTAACGTTCGGGCTGAGCTTGATATAGACCGGCTTGGTTGTGACCGACTTGACCGCCGCCGTCACGGCCGCGGCGCTCTCCGGCGTTGTCCCGAAGCTGAGCCCGCCGCCGTGGACGTTCGGACAGCTCACGTTCACTTCGATGATACCGACGTTGTCGGCTTTGTCCGCCATGGCGCAGCAGGCGGTGTATTCGTCAATGGAAAAACCGCTGATATTTGCGATAACCGGCTTATGATAATACGACTTCATCTCGACCAGTTCATGCCGCATGACATGCTCTATGCCCGGATTTTGCAGGCCGACGGCATTGAGCAGCCCGCCCGTGCACTCTGCGATGCGCGGCAGAGGGTTCCCGTAGCGCGGGTGCAGCGTGGTCCCCTTAAAGGAAAAGGAGCCCAGAATGTTGATATCGTACAGCTCCGCAAACTCACGGCCATATCCAAAGGTGCCGCTGGCCGGGATGACCGGATTGTCCAGTGTCCAGCCGCTGAGCGTAACGCGCATGTCTACCATACAATCTCCCCTCTCTCCAGCACCGGGCCGTCCTTGCAGATGCGTTTATATCCATACTTCGTCTCGCAGCTACAGCCCATGCACGCACCGAAACCGCAGGCCATGCGGGCCTCGAAACTGAACTGGCCGTCCCGGCAGCGCGCATAGACGGCTTTCAGCATGGGTTCCGGGCCGCAGGCGCATACATAGGGCGCGCGCTCGGGCAGCAGGGCTGTCACAAAGCCCTGCGCGCCCAGGCTTCCGTCCTCCGTGGCGACCTGGACCGGCACGCCTAGGGCGCGGAACTCGGACTCATAGAACGCTTCCGCGCTGTTTTTGAAGCCCAGGATCACCGAGGGACGCTTCCCCTGCCGGACGAGGCGTTTCGCAAGGCCGTACAGAGGCGGCACGCCGATTCCCCCGCCGACCAAAACGGAACCGTCCGGGATTGACTGCATATGGAAGCCGTTGCCCAGGCCGGCAAGCACGTCGAGCGCGGCGCCGGGCCGGAGCCTGGACAGAGCCGCGGTGCCGCCGCCGACGACACGGTAAAGGATGGTGACGCAGGACGCGTCCCAGTCGCAGACAGAGATGGGCCGGCGCAGGTAGAAGCCCTCCAGCCGTATATTCAAAAATTGACCCGGCGCGGTGAAAACGGACGTTTCACCGCGCAAGGTCATGGAATAGATCCCCTCTGCGATTTTTGTATGTTCCTGAATTTGATATATTCCCTGATGCAAAGCGGTTCTCCTTCTTCTCATTCAGAGTCGATGGTGGAAATGCACAGCGTGATCTCCTCGAGCACGTCGAGCAGAACGCCGACCGTATCGAGAGCGGTAAACACCGTCACGTTGTTCTCGGCGGCGCAGCGGCGTATTTTGTAGCCGTTGCTCGTCTCGTCCAGCGTGTCGAGCTCGCGGGTGTTGATGACATAGTTGACATGGCCGCGGCGCAGGGAGTCCTCTATATCGCTCTCCCTGGTACGGGTCCGGATTCCGTGCGACCGCAGGTACTCCGCCGTGCCGCGCGTCCCCTCGATATTGAACCCGAGATTGTAGAAGCGCCGGATCAGGGGCAGGGCCTCGGCCTTGTCCTTATCCGCGATGGTGACGAAGATGGTGCCGTAATTGGCCACGTTCATCCCGGAGGACTGCAGCGCCTTGTACAGGGCGCGGGTAAGCTTGTCGTCATAGCCGATCGCCTCGCCGGTCGACTTCATCTCCGGCGAGAGGTACACGTCCATGCCGTTGAGTTTGGAGAAGGAAAATACCGGGGCCTTGACATACCACTTCCTGCGCTCCTTATGATAGACCTCATGGATCCCCTGCTCTTTCAGGCTCACGCCGAGCATGACGAGCGTGCCGATATCGGCCATGGAACAGCCGGAGGATTTGGATATAAAGGGAACGGTGCGCGAGGAACGGGGGTTGACCTCGATGACATAGACATTCTCCTCGGCGTCCACGATAAACTGAATGTTGTACAGGCCCACGATTCCGATGCCAAGGCCGAGTTTGACGGTGTAGTCCAGAATCGTCTCCTTGACCTTGTCGCTGACGCTGAATGTCGGGTAGACGCTGATGCTGTCGCCAGAATGGATGCCCGTTTTCTCCACGTGCTCCATGATGCCCGGGACGAACACGTCCGTCCCGTCGCAGACCGCGTCCACCTCCAGTTCCTTGCCGCCGATGTATTTGTCGACAAGGACCGGCTGCTCGGTATTGATCTCCACCGCTGTTTGCAGATAGGTGCGCAGCGCCGACTCCTCTGCGACGATCTGCATCGCACGGCCGCCCAGCACATAGCTCGGACGGACAAGCACGGGATAGCCGATCTCCTCCGCGGCGCGCACGCCGTCCTCTATATTGGTGACGGCATGGCCCTTGGGCTGGGGAATGCCGAGGGTGTGCATGATGTGCTCAAAGTCCTCGCGGTTCTCCGCGCGCTGGATGGCGGTAACGTCGGTGCCGATGATGGGCACGCCGAGCGTTTTCAGCGGTTCGGCAAGGTTGATGGCCGTCTGCCCGCCCAGTGAAACGATCACGCCGAGCGGGTTTTCCAGCGTGACGATATTCATGACGTCCTCCACGGTCAGCGGCTCGAAGTAGAGCTTGTCGCTCGTGGTATAGTCGGTGGAGACTGTTTCCGGGTTGTTGTTGATCACGATGGCCTCGTAGCCGGACTTCTGGATGGTCCACACAGCATGAACCGTGGAATAGTCGAACTCCACGCCCTGCCCGATCCGGATGGGGCCGGAGCCGAGCACGATAATTTTCCGGTTGGCGCTGACGATGGACTCGTTTTC
>CAJLRT010000182.1 GCA_905209135.1 uncultured Eubacteriales bacterium | reverse complement strand
ATTCTACCATAGGAGGCTGTTTTTTTCTATTGTCCCTTTTTACTGGACTTGTGCATCGCGGCCATGCCGTTTTTTTGCAGTAAGCAGCAGGGCGGAGCCCTGTATCCGGCGATCCGGACAATGAGGCCCGTTACGGGCCGCCCTCAGGACGAAAAAAGGCCGCAGCCGGACAAAGGGCGGCTTGCGGCCTTTTGCGGATGGGATGTTCACGCCGCACATGCGGGTGCGCCGCGCCCCCGCTCACAGGGCGGCCGGGACGGGGCAAAGCCCGGGAGGCCGATTGGGGCCGGAGCCTGGAAGCCGGACGCAGAGGACTGTCCGGCCGCGCTCTCCGGGCTTTGCTTTTGCCGCAGATGGTCCGGGCGCCGGCGCGTGAACGAATGCGGCGCGGTTTTATCCGTGATTTATACGCGGCCAAAGGAGGCCTGCGCGGGGTCCCGCTGGGCGGGGCGCGCGCTGGTTAAGGCCGGCGCGCAATGGCTGGGCGGCATGAATAGGCGGGGCGGCGGGACAGAACTATTCCACCACGCCGCAGACGGTGATTTCAGCAGTGCCAGGGCCGGAGATTGTCGCTGCGGGAACGGACAGCGCTGCGCCGCCGGAGGGGACGGTCAGTGTATTGGTTTCGGGGTCAAGTTCATACATGTCGTCCGTATAGACGGTGGTGACTCCGCCGACGCTGGCTGTGACAAGGCTGGGAATGAATCCGTCCGGCAGCGTGTCTGTCAGCACGGTATCGACGCTGGGCTGCGAGCCGGTATTGAGCAGGGTAAAGGTATAGGTAAGCGCGTCGCCTCTTGAGACGTTTTGTTTGTCGACCGCTTTTGTTACGGCGAGGTCGGCGTACTGGGCAAGCGCAACGGTGGCTTCGGCTGCGGCGGCCGGCTGCACCAGCGGCCCGTTTTCGGAACCGCTGTTTGCCGTAACGGCGCTCGTGCCGGAGAGGGTGCCGGTTGTAATATTCAGCGCCGGGTTGACGCGCGCGCAATAGACGATGAGCACGGTCTGCTGGGATGTGACCGCGCCCGGTATGCGGAACGTGAGCTTGTTTCCGTCCGCTTCAGGCGCGACCGCCGTCGGCACTTCGCCTACGAATACAACGGCGGAATCCGCCTGATAGACAAGGTTTTCGGGCGCGTTGTCCGCGCCGAGACTTTCCGCTATGGTCAGATTGTACAGCGGCCCCTGGCCTGTATTCTGCACCCGCGTGAGAAAGGTTATGTTTTCTCCCGGACGGAATGTACGCGTCAGCGTCGTCTTGGTTGCTGTTACGCCGTATTCCGCCAGCTTTGTCGTGTTCGTAACGTTGGACAGGGCCGTTTCCGGCGCGTCTGCGCCCGGATAACTATATCGAATGCTGGCCTGATTATTCATTGGAATTGGCATGGTTGGATTCCTCCTGTGATTTTATGCAGAGATTCTTATTTCAATATATGCAACAAAAGATGGATGCGTTTTTTTACCCGCCTTTGCCGAGGGCGGGCTTTTGTTTTTTGCAATTTGATATATTGGGGCGCGTTTTTCCGCAGCGGCGCGTCCTTTTTTCGCGCGGAAAAAAGGGAGTTTTGGCGCTTATTGCGAAGCGGAAGCCGCGCTTCCCGCCGGGATTATGAACGCTTTGAAAAATAAGAGGATTCCTCTATTTTTTTTGCCGCTGCCTATTGAAAAATCCTGGATTTATGTTATACTGTGGTTACATGTGGTGCAAAGTATCATCAAGTGGTTGAAAGTGGTGAATCTTGCCCGGATAAATGAGAGAAGGAGGGAGAAGCATGCTTTCTGGAAAGTACAAGCACACGATCGACGCCAAGGGCAGAGTGATTGTGCCGATCCGT
Organism: uncultured Eubacteriales bacterium; assembly: GCA_905209135.1. Lineage (GTDB taxonomy): Bacteria > Bacillota > Clostridia > Oscillospirales > UMGS1783 > UMGS1783. The sequence continues at coordinate 1,616 of CAJLRT010000182.1, read as the reverse complement.
TTCCGGGAAGACCTGGGCGACACGTTTATTGTGACGCGCGGCCTGGACGAGTGCCTCGCCCTCTATTCCATGCAGGAATGGTCCGGCCTGGAGGAAAAGATCAAGCAGCTCCCGATGGCGCGCTCAAGGCAGATACAACGGTATCTGTTCTCCAACGCGTTCCCCGTCGAACTGGACGGGCAGGGGCGGATTGTGCTCCCGGCGGATCTGCGTGAATTCGCGGGATTGAAAAAAGAGGTCATCATAGCCGGCGTATCCACCCGCGCGGAGATATGGGACAGCGCGAAGTGGGCGGAGAGCGAGACGCTGAGCTCGACCGGCAACATCACGGAAATGATGATGGAGCTGGGCTTCTGATATGGGCGGCTTTGAACATATTCCGGTTATGCCGGAGCAGTGCCTGGAGGCGCTCCGGGTCAAGCCCGGCGGCGTATATGTGGACTGCACGGCGGGCGGCGGGGGACATTCCCTGCTCATTGCGCGGGCTTTGGGCCCGGCCGGCCGGCTGATCAGCATAGACCGCGACATGGACGCGATTCATGCCTGCGAGAGGCGGCTTGCCGATTATATGGACCGGGTTACGCTGATCCACTCGCGTTTTTCCGACTTGGGGCATCTGCTGCCCGCGCTGGGTCTGGACGGCGCGGACGGGATCTTCATGGATCTGGGCGTGTCGTCCCACCAGCTCGACACGGGCGGGCGCGGGTTTTCTTTCCAGAAAGACGCGCCGCTTGACATGCGTATGGATACGAGCGGGGGGGAGACGGCGAAAGATCTGGTGAACGGGCTGCCTGCGGACGAGCTTGCCGAAATCCTGTGGAAGTACGGCGAGGAGCGGTACAGCCGCCGGATTGCAGAACACATTGAACGCAGCCGCCGGGCCGCCCCGATTGAAACGACAAAACAACTGGCCGACATGATTGCCGCCGCTATCCCGGCCGCGGCCCGCCGCGCCGAACAGCAGCACCCGGCAAAGCGCAGCTTTCAGGCGCTGCGGATTGCGGTGAACGGAGAGCTGGACGAACTGGCGGCGGTACTGGACGAACTGCCGCGGCTGCTGCGGACGGACGGACGCGTTGCGGTGCTCACCTTTCACTCGCTGGAGGACCGCCTTGTGAAAACGGCGTTTGCCCGGCACAGTACGGGATGCACCTGCCCGCCGGATTTTCCGGTGTGCGTGTGCGGGCACGAGGCGAGCATGCGGGTGATTACCAAAAAGCCGATCCTGCCGACGCAGGAAGAGCTACAGCATAACCGCCGCGCGGCGAGCGCAAAACTGCGCGTAGCACAGCGGCTTTGAAAATACTCCTGGAGATGAGACGCATGAAAAAGACAACTGCAAAAAAGGCGGGAAAACTGAAAAGGCGGTTTGCGGGCCGGCAGACGGCGCTTGTACTGCTGTTTATTACGATGTTTTCACTGTTTGGATACAAAATATACTGCAACGCGCAGTATAATGAAATGACCAATCAGCTCTCCAGCCTGAAGCGCCAGTACGAGGTGCTGGAAAACGAGGAGATACAGCTCCAGGTGAGCCAGGACAGCAAGGCCAACCTGCGCACGGTGGAGGAGATCGCCTCCGGCAAGCTCGGCATGCGCAAGATTGAGCAGTACCA
>CAJLRT010000181.1 GCA_905209135.1 uncultured Eubacteriales bacterium | reverse complement strand
CGACCACCGAGATCTACACTCTTTCCCTACACGACGCTCTTCCGATCTATGATCGAAGTGGACAACAAAAGCGGCGGCGCGATGCACGTCGGCAAAAAATACCGCGGCGAACTCGGCAAAGTGCTTGTGAACTACACAAAGGACGTGCTCGCCGCCTACCCCGACATTGTCAGGGACCATGTGTTCATCACCCACTCCGGCATAGACGAATCCTACATAGCGCTTGTGCTCAAAACCATTGAAGAGACGATGGAGTTCAAGAATATATACGTGACGCGCGCGGCCTGCACTATCTCCTGCCACTGCGGACCCAACACGCTCGGCGTGCTGTTCATGACGGAGAGCTGACATATGAAAACTGACTTCGGAGGCAAAGACTTGCCGCTGTTTGACAAATGCAGAGAGTTCACAGCGTACCGGGACAGCATAGAGGCGGGCATATACCCCTATTTCCACGAGCTGCAGTCCGGCCAGGCGCCGGAGGTGGTTATGGAGGGAAAGCGGCGCATTATGCTCGGCTCGAACAACTACCTGGGACTGACCATGCATCCGGACGTTATCCGCGCCGGCGTGCAAGCGCTTGAGAAATACGGAAGCGGCTGCAGCGGCTCGCGTTTCCTGAACGGGAACCTGGACCTGCACAACATCCTGGAGCGGGAGCTGGCGGAGTTCCTGGGCAAGGAGGCCTGCGTGCTTTTGTCCACGGGTTTCCAGAGCAATCTTGGCATTATCAGCGCGGTCGCGGGCCGGCACGACTATATCCTGAGCGACCGCGAAAACCACGCCAGCATCTACGACGGCTGCGACCTGAGCTATGCGGAGACCGTCCGCTACCGCCACAACGATATGGACGACCTGGAAAAGCGGCTGCAAAAGCTGCCCCGGGAGGCCGGAAAGCTGATTGTGACCGACGGCGTGTTCAGCATGAGCGGCGACGTCTGCCTGCTGCCTGAGATCACGGAGCTTGCCCGCCGCTATAACGCGGCGACCATGGTTGACGACGCGCACGGCTTCGGCGTGCTGGGCCGGGGCGGCCGCGGCACGGCGGACCATTTCGGACTGACGGAACAGACGGACATTATCATGGGCACGTTCAGCAAGTCGCTCGCCAGCATCGGCGGGTTCATGGCGGCCGACCAGTATGTGATCGACTATGTGCGCCACAATTCGCGGCCCTTTATCTTCAGCGCGTCCATCCCCCCGGCGTCCGCCGCGACTGCGCTTGCCGCCCTGCGCGTGATCAAGGCGCATCCCGAGCTGCCCGAACGCCTGCGTTCGCTTTCCGACTATATGCGCGCGGGACTCGCCCGGCGCGGCGTGGAGATCAAGCAGTCGAGCACGCCGATCATACCGTTTTACACCTATGACATGACCGCGACCCTCACCACGGCAAAAAAGCTGTTTGAGGCGGGCGTGTACGTCAATCCCGTCCTGCCGCCGGCGACGCCGCCGTCCCAGTGCCTGCTGCGCAGTTCGCTGATGGCGAGCCACACCGAGCCGATTCTGGACGAGGCGATGGATATTATCCAGGCCGTCATGCAGCAGATGCGGGCCTGAAAAACGGCGTTTTTCCCGCGCGAAAGGGCGTGCGCTTTACGGTTGCAAACAGGCCGGCGCACGCGCCGGGACAGGGACCGGGCCGGGCGGCGGCTGCCGCCCGCGGCGGTCCGCGCAGGAGACGCGGACTGACATGAAACAGCGGACCGGGCCGGCCGGGCAATCCGGCGGGCGCGGACGTGAAATAGATATGCGGGCCTTTGACGCTGACGCGCCGGAGGCCCGTTTGCAGAACGCGCGTATCACAGCGCGTTCATGGAAATACAGAGACAGACGGGAGAGAATATCGCTATGCAGGCAAAAACTTTGCGGGCAAACATCATGCTGCTGTGCGGCGCGCTCATCTGGGGCACGGCTTTCGCGGCGCAGCGCATGGTTTCGGATACCGTAGAGCCCTACACCTTTAACGCAGTCCGGTCCTATATCGCGGCGCTGGCGCTGCTGCTCGTTTCCTTTATTCTGAGAAAGAAGCGGCCTGCGCCGCAGACGGGCGCGCAGAAGAAACAGGCGCGCGCGACGCTGCTGCGCGGCGGGATTCTGTGCGGCCTGTTTCTGTGCGCCGCCGCAACCCTGCAGCAGTTCGGGATTACATATACAACCGCGGGCAAGGCCGGGTTTATCACAACGCTGTACATTGTGCTCGTGCCGCTTTTCGGCATGTTTCTGAAAAAGCGGACGACCGCCGGCGCGTGGATCGCCGTGGCCGTTGCCGCCGCGGGGCTGTACCTGCTCTGCGTGACGGAACAGTTCACCATCGCCCTGGGCGATATATACGTTATGCTCTGCGCCGTCTTTTTCTCCCTGCACATCCTGTGCGTCGACTATTTTTCGCCCAGGGTGGACGGCGTGCTGCTAAGCTGCCTGCAGTTTCTCGTGATGGGCGTCATCTGCACCGTGCTCGCCTTTGTCTACGAGACGCCGGACCTGTCCGCCATCCTCTCCTCCTGGGCGCCCATTCTCTATGTGGCGGTGATGTCCAGCGGCGTCGGCTATACGCTGCAGATCCTCGCGCAGAAGGACACCAGCCCGGTCGTCGCCTCCCTGCTCATGAGCCTGGAATCGGTGTTCGCGGTGCTGGCCGGCTGGCTGCTGCTCGACGAAGCGCTCAGCGCGCGCGAACTGCTCGGCTGCGCGCTGATGTTCGCCGCCGTGATCCTGGCCCAGTTGCCGCCGGGGCTCTTCCGCCGCCGCGCACAAAATGCGGATGCGGAATCCGGCGCACCCTCCGCCGGCGGGGACTGACCCGGATTCTCCGCCGCGGACGCTTCCCGCAGAATACAGAAACAACCGTTGTCATCCACGCCCTGCGGCTGGACGGCAGCGGTTGTTTTTTTCGGGACGCATTCCCGGTCAGTTCAGAAGATAGACCGCAAAATTGAGGTAGCCCGCAAAGGCGACCCAGAGCAGATAGGGAATCAGCAGAAGTCCGGCCGGCTTTGAGATTTTACAGAACAGAACCGCTGCCGCCAGAATCAGCAGCCAGAGCAGCACGAGCCAGATAAACGCCGCAAGATACATTTTCAGGCTGAAAAAGAGGACCGGCCAGAAAAAGTTGAATACGAGCTGGACGGCGTAGACATACAGCGCGGCGCGCGCCCTGCGCGGCTTTCCCGAAGTAAGGACGAGATAGGACGCCGTTCCCATGAGTATATACAGTATGGTCCACACGACGGGGAACAGCCATCCGGGCGGCGCAAGGGGCGGCTTGTTCAGGGCTTCAAACGCCTGCATGCCGCCGCCGGTAATCAGCGCGGACAGCCCGCCCACCGCCAGCGGAACGGCAAGGCACGCAAGCAGTTTTTTCCACTGTATTTTCATTTCATCACCCTCCCCTGATACTGTATGCGTTTTTGCCCAGATCGGAAGAGCGTCGTGTAGGGAAAGAGTGTAGATCTCGGTGGT
>CAJLRT010000180.1 GCA_905209135.1 uncultured Eubacteriales bacterium | reverse complement strand
AGTTCAGACGTGTGCTCTTCCGATCTGCTCCATCTCGGCTGATCAAGGCGCCCAAAAAGCGCGCGGCGTATACGCCCAAGGAGGGGCCCTCCGTCCGCCGCGCTTCCGATACGCTGCATGTGCGCGGCATGACGGTCGCCGAGATGGAGCCGGAGCTGGAGCAGTTTCTCGACAGCGCCGTCATGGCCGGCCTGCACGAGGTGACGGTTGTGCACGGCAAGGGCACCGGCGCGCTGCGCGCCGCCGTGGGGGACTATCTGCGCGGACATCCCCATGTCAAGTCCTACCGCGCCGGCCGCTTCGGCGAGGGCGAGCAGGGCGTAACGGTCATCGAGCTGCGGGAGAGGGGCAAGTGATCCGCCGCCTGTTTGTGGCCGTGGAGATTCCGCCCGCGTCGCAGGCGCGGCTGTACGCGGCCGCGGCGCTGCTGCGGGAACGGGCGGCGCAGGCGCGCGTCACCCGCCGGGAAAACTTCCATATCACGCTGGCCTTCCTCGGCGAGACGGACCGGGAGGCCGATATACGCCGCGCCATGGACGAGACGCGCGTGCCCGCGTTTTCGCTGTCCATCCGCGGCGCGGGCCGGTTTACCGGCCGCGGCGGCGAGCTGTGGTGGGCGGGCGTCGATCCCTGTCCTGCGCTCCATACCCTGTATCAAAGGCTCTGGGCCGCGCTGGAACGCGCGGGGTTTGCGCCGGAGCAGCGTCCGTTTAAGCCGCATCTGACCCTGGCGCGCGGCGTTTCAGGCGCGCAGGGGGCCGATGCGCGCGCCCTCGGGCTTTCGGCGCCGGAGCCGGTCTTCGTCGGGCATATTACGCTCTTTGAATCGGCGTACCGGGACGGGCGGCTGCGCTATCTGCCGCGCTACCGGCGCGTTCTTTCCGAGCCGGGCGGAGGTGTATAGCATGAACAGGTTTCACATATCGGATATAGACGGACTGCAAAGGCTGATCGACGAGGTCGGCTTCCTCCCGCTCGGGGGAGACGGCGCGCTGCCCGGCTTTTCGCTTGCGCATATGACGGCGCCGGAGAGCTGGCACACGGGCGATCCGGAGACGGACCCGTGGGAGTGGCGGCAGATTCTCGCCGCCGGAGGCGGCGTGGTTTACGGGAAGTTTATAGAGCGCAAGAACGCCTTTATTTCCAGAGAGTGGTTCCCGGCTCTCGCCAACTGGCGCAGGGACGGGTACGATTTCGACTCGCTGGCGGATTCCGGCGCGGCGAACTGGAAGCAGGCGCGGATTATGGCGCTGTTCGGCGGCGGGCAGCCGCTTCCCGCGCATGAGATAAAGCGCCTTGCCGGGTTCGGCAAAGACGGACTGCAGGGGTTTGACGGCGCAGTGACCGCATTGGAAATGCGCACCTATCTCGTGTTCTGCGGCGTGCAGCGCAAGCGAAACCGGATGGGGGAGGAGTATGGCTGGCCGGTGTCCCTGTTCGCGCCGCCGGAGCTGACCTGCGGCGCGGACTATGTGCGCTCCTGCTACGGCGAGCCGCCGGAACAGTCGCTGCACAGAATCCTGCGCCATTTGCGCGGCGTGTTTCCCGGAGCGGATGAAACGCAGCTTATGAAGTTCCTGAAAGCGTAAAAAAAGAAGCGGCGCGCGCCGCTTCTTTTTTTACGCTTTTCTATTCCTCCAGTGCCAGGTCCGCGTCAAAGCCCACGTCGCCGATCGCCTGCAGAAGCGCGTAGGGGCTTGTGACCTGCGCGTCGTACAGCACGGTTGCCGTGCCGTTTGCCAGGGATACGTTTGCGGCGCTTACGCCCGCCTGTTCCAGCAGCGCCGCGCGCACGCGCGCCTGGCAGTGCTCGCAGGACATGCCGTCGATTTTAAAAGTCGCTTCCATTTCTGTGTCTCCTCTCTTGAACTGTGAATCTATAATAAACATAGGTTAACCAAAAGCATGGCGGTTCATGCGCGTTCACGCGTTCTTGCCGCCGCGGCGCAGCAGGCCGAACGCCTTCGGCGTCGCGACGCGGTCAATTCTGCGCTTCATGCCCTCCTGCTGCGCCGCCGAGCTGAACAGCTGATCGAGCCGGCTGCCGGGGCCGGCGATGAGCTCGACGAGCATTTTCGTCGCATCCGCGGCGCGGGGCCATTCGGTGCAGCGCAGGTGCAGGCCGTCCCGGTCGAACAGGAAGCTCAGGATGCGCGTGTGCGGCGTTTCAATGAACCGGCAGTAGACGATGAGCTTCGGACGGCTGAATTCGTCCTGCGCCCAGACGGCTGAACAGGCCGTTTGAAACACCTCGCCCCGGACGGACACCGGGCTGAGCCGGTCCGCGCCGTCCAGCCCGCATTCGAGCGTGTACGCGTCGTCGCCTTCCCGCATGCGGATGGTGCAGCCGGATTTGGAAAACTGGAAGCGGACGGATTTGACGCCGAACGTGAAGTTCATGCGGCAGCACTGCAGCGCCATCGGCAAAAGCCCGCAGATGGAGGGCTTGAAGTCGTATTCGTTTCCGTCTACGGCGCGCTCCGCCTCCGCAAACCGGGGCGGCGCTTCATACTGCTGCACGGCACGGGCGGGCTCTGTGCCGGCAGGGATGCTGACGGCGGGGCCGGGCAGGGCGCGGAGCGTCCGAAGTTCGCGCGCAAGCCGGATTGCGCCAGTACCGGGCGCCGCCCGGCCGGACAGCTTTTCATTGGCAAAGGCGCGGCCGATTTCACGGATTACGCCGCCGGTGGCGAACATGTTCCGCTCGCCGCTGAGAAGGGCGACTACCATATCCTGCTCCGGCAGGATTACGACGTACTGCCCGAACGCGCCGTTGAACTGGTATGCGCCGTCAAAGGGGCAGAGCCAGACCTGGTAACCGTACCCGTCGCGGCAGACGCCCGACTCGGTGTATATCTTCTTCTCGCGCATCCGCCTGACCCATGCCTCCGGCAGCAACTGCCTGCTTTCGCCGTCCGCCTCCCAGCGGCCGCCGCGCAGCATGAGCTGGCCCAGTTTCGCCATTTCTTCAAGCGTGAGCCACAGGCCCCAGCCGCCCTTTTCCACGCCGAGCGGGCAGGTCTCCCAATGCGGCGCAAGCCCCATCGGCGAAAACAGCCGCGGCGTCAGGTAATCGGTGAGGGACATGCCCGCCCGCCGGCACACGCAGGCGGCGAGCAGGTAGGAGTTCAGGCTATTATAGAAGAACCGGCTGCCGGGCGCAAAGGCGCAGTCCGACGCAAGCGCGGCCCGGACCCAGTCGCGTTCGAGCAGGCTGGCGCTCTCGTTGAAGTGCAGGCCGCTGCTCATGGTCAGCAGGTGTTCGACGGTGAGCTGGTCGAGCCGCGGCGCATGGATCCTCGGCGTCTTGTCGGGGAAAATGTCCACGAGCCGCTCGTCTGTGCGCAGCAAACCCTCCGATTCGGCGAGCCCGACGGCCATGCCCGTAATACTCTTGCTCAGGGAGTACACCATATTGGCATACCCTTTCTGCCAGGGCGACCAGTAGCCCTCGGCGATGACCTTGCCGT
>CAJLRT010000179.1 GCA_905209135.1 uncultured Eubacteriales bacterium | reverse complement strand
CGAGATCACTGTGTGACTGGAGTTCAGACGTGTGCTCTTCCGATCTACCGGATCAGGAAATAGGAAGCGACGGCCATGAGCAGGCTGGAAATCCAGGTGCCGCTGCGCAGGGCCATGAGCAGGCTCTTCTGCGAGGTGTTTTCCTTGGTGCGTACAAAGAAGCTGCCGATAATCGAAGCAAAGATGCCGATGGCGGCGAGCACGAGGGGCAGCGCCATGCCGGCTGCGCCCAGTCCGGCGCTGACGGCCAGCGTGCAGCTCGAGATGATCGCGCCGACATAGGATTCAAACAGGTCGGCGCCCATGCCCGCGACGTCGCCGACATTGTCGCCGACGTTGTCCGCGATAACGGCGGGGTTGCGCGGGTCGTCCTCGGGGATGCCCACTTCAACTTTGCCGACAAGGTCCGCGCCCACGTCGGCCGCCTTGGTGAAGATACCGCCGCCGACTCTGGCGAACAGGGCGAAAGCGGAAGCGCCCATGCCGAACGTAATCATAACGGAAGAAATGGTCGTGTTCAGATCCATCCCGCTTACGGGGTTTGCCTCAAACCAGTATCTGAGGAAATAATACCAGCCCGACACATAGAGCAGGCCGAGCCCGACGACGACAAAGCCCATGACGCCGCCGGCGGAGAAAGCGACGCGCAGGCCGGAGTTGATGCTCTTCATAGCCGCGTTCGCCGTTCTCGCGTTGGATTTGGTCGCAATCTTCATCCCGACAAAGCCGGCAAGGCCTGAAAAAATACCGCCGGTCAGAAATGCGAAAGGAATGAAGATCGAGGGGAGCAGATCCCAGAAGTACAGGATGAGCAGCAGGGCGAACACAATGAAAAAGAACAGGGCCACGCCCTTGTACTGTTTCGTCAGGTACGCGTTCGCGCCGCGGCTGATAGCGCCGGAAATGCGTTTCATCTCAGCGTTGCCTTCGGGCTGCTTGAGAACCCGCATAGCCAGGATGACTGCAAATGCGAGGGCGAGCACTGCGCCCACGGGAGCAAGCCACAATAAGTCCACAGCAAAAACCTCCATAAATTAATTTTGTGTAAAAAAATATTAGCATTGATTTGTAGTACAGGCAATAGTTTTTTCTCCGGTTTATCATAAACCCGCTTGTTTTTTTATCGTTTTCATGATATAGTATTCTAGCCGAAAATTCGTATTCTGTCGTGTTTATTGTGCGAAAAATGCCAAATTCTTGGTTTTTTACAATACCGCCATTCCGGCGGCCGGAGGAAAAGAGGGGTGCGGGTGTCGTCCTATTTGTTTGCAGGCGGCGGCCTGAAAAATTTTGTGGTCCTGCCCGCGTCCGTGGTGGACAGGCATATGCGCGCCTGCAGCGGGGCGCAGTTAAAGGCGCTGCTGTACCTGCTGCGGAACGAGGATAAGCCCCTGCCCGCGGAGGAGATCTGCGCCGATCTCGCAATCACGCCGGCCGAGCTGGAGGACGCGGTGCAGTTCTGGGTCAAGTGCGGCGTGCTGCAGAAAAATGCGAACACCCTGTCCCTGTTTGTGCCCAAGGGCGCGCAGGACGGGCTGCCGCGCTATGCGGGCGAGACGGTGCTTCTGCGCGCGCAGAACGACAAGGACCTCTCCACGCTGCTTGCGCAGGCGGAGCAGATTCTGAACAAAGTGCTCACGCCCGCCGATATTTCCACCCTGTTCGGGATGTACGACTGGCTGGGCCTGCCCGTTTCGGTCATCGCAATCCTGCTGGACTACTGCCACAGCACCGGGAACGACAGCATGCGCTATATGGAGAAAACGGCCATCAACTGGTCGGACGAGGGCGTGCGCACCGCCGAGCTCGCCGCGCAGAAAGTCGAAGCGCTGGAGCGTGCGCGCACCCTGCACGCGCGCGTCGCGGGCGCGCTCGGAATCGGCGGGCGCAACCTTACCAAAAAGGAGCGCGAGTATATCGACGTGTGGACGGGTACGTACGGCTACGGGCTGGACGAAATTCTGTACGCCTTTGAGCAGTCGGCCGACAATACCGGCAAGCTGTCCTTCGCGTATATGGACAAGGTCCTCTCCGCGTCCCACGAGAAGGGCTACCGGACCGCCGACCAGATGCGCTCCGCGCCCAGGCCCGTCCGCAAGAGCGCGCCGGCGCAGAAGAAACTGAAAAACAACAGCGTCTCCTCCATAGACGACTCCGAACTGTTCAAGCCGTTTTGGGAGATCATCGAAAAGGACTCATAACTGCCTATACATATATAAAAGGAATGAACGCGGTATGGCATACGACAGGGAAACCCTCGAACAGGTAGCCGAAATATTCCGGCAGAGGCGGGCGAACGCAGTGGAACGGCTGCAGGCCCGCCGTGAAGAGGTGTACAAAAAAATACCGCGCATCCGGGAGATCGACGCCCAGACCAAGGACAGGTACCGCGAGCTTGTGTCCGGGATTTTCGGCGGAAAAACCCTCACCAAGTCCGAGATCCGCTCCTCTTCAGTCGACCTGCGCGCAGAGCGCGCCGAACTGCTCGCCACAAACGGCTATCCCATCGACTATCTCGAAGTGAAGTTCGAGTGCCGCCGCTGTTCGGACGAGGGCTTCGTCAAGGGCCGCATGTGCGCCTGCTATCAGCGGGAGCTGGCCCGTGTCGCCATGTCGCGGACAAAGATATCCATGCTGATGCAGGACCAGTCGTTTAAAAATTTCAAGCTGGACTATTACAGCGACCTGAAAAACGGAAACGGCAAAAGCCCGCGCGAGACCATGGCGCAGGTGTTCGAATTCTGCAAAAACTACGCCAAGCAGTTCACGCCCCATGCAAACAGCCTCTTTCTCAACGGCGCGACCGGACTGGGAAAGACGTTTTTGTCCTCCTGCATAGCCCGCGAGGTAATGGAGCGCGGTTATTCGGTGGTGTACGACAGCGCGCAGAATATCATCAACGCGTTCGAGCAGGTGAAGTTCGACAGGGCGGGGGAGAAGACGGACCTGGATCAGTACAGCAACTGCGATCTGCTGATAATCGACGATCTCGGCACCGAGTTTATCACGCAGTACTCCATGTCGGTCGTGTATACGCTGCTCAACAACCGCATTCTGGCGCAGCGGCCCACCATCGTCAGCTCCAATCTGGACGGCGAGGTTTTGAAGCAGTATTATTCGGAGAGCATCGTGTCCCGGCTCAGCGGCGAGTTTATGACCGTTCCTTTCGTCGGATCGGACATTCGCGTGCGCAAAGGCGGCCAGCGCAAGCGCTCGTAGAAATCGGATAAATTTAGCTTAATTTCGAAATTCCCCCTTTACAAATCGGCTTTTGCGCCGTATAATAGTACATGCTGGTTTTTTAACCGGCAGCCGGGGGCCCGTGGCTCAGCTGGGAGAGCGCCGCGTTCGCAACGCGGAGGTCGAGGGTTCGATCCCCTTCGGGTCCACCACGTCGGAGCAAAGTCCGCTTTGCTCCGGCTTATTTTTTTTGCAAAAATAAGCCGTCCGCCCGCTCCCTTGCTCCTCCTTTTTCGCAAAA
>CAJLRT010000178.1 GCA_905209135.1 uncultured Eubacteriales bacterium | reverse complement strand
CCCAGTGGGCCGGTTCCTCCTGGTATTTCCTGCGCTACATCGACCCGCACAACAGGGATTCCCTCGCGTCGCGGGAGAAGCTGGATTACTGGACGCCTGTCGACTGGTATAACGGCGGAATGGAACATACGACCCTGCACCTGCTCTACTCGCGTTTTTGGCATAAGTTCCTCTATGACATCGGCGTGGTCCCCACGCCCGAACCCTATAAGCGCCGCACCGCGCACGGATATATCCTGGGCGAGGACGGCGTCAAAATGTCCAAGTCGCGCGGCAACGTAATCAACCCCGACGACTGCGTGAACGAATACGGCGCGGACACATTCCGCACCTATGTCATGTTCATGGGCGACTTTGAAAAAACCGCCACCTGGTCGAACGCATCCATCCGCGGCTGCCGCCGCTTTCTGGAGCGCAGCCTGAATCTGCTGGAGATGATCGACGGCGAAAAGGGTTACGGCGCGCTGGAGAAGAACTTCCACCGTACGATAGAAAAAGTGGGCGGGGATATTGAGGAGCTGAAGTTCAACACCGCCATCGCGGCGCTGATGACCCTGCTCAACGACATATACGCCGCGGGCAGCGTCACGCGCGAAGCGCTGTCGGTTTACATCCGCCTGCTCAGCCCCTTTGCGCCGCACCTGGCCGAGGAGATGTGGCAACAGATCGGACAGCCGCGTCCCCTCGCGGAAATGGGCGTCTGGCCCTCGTTCGACCCCGCCAAAACCGTGGACGATACGATTGAAATTCCCGTCCAGGTCAACGGAAAGCTCAAGAGCCGCATCGAAATCCCCGTCGGCGCGGAGCAGGAAGCCGTGCTGGAACAGGCGCGCGCGGACGAGCGCGTCTCCGCCGCGCTTGCCGGAAAGACGGTCGTTAAGCAGATTTACGTTAAGGATAAGCTTGTAAATTTCGTCGTTCGCTAATTTTGTCTTGACAGGGGTATGAATCGTTAGTATAATAGATAAAGATACTGGCCTGTCGTTCGGAGGGAGGGTAGAAATCCATGGCTGTCGTAAAAGTAAAAGATAATGAGTCCTTAGACAGCGCGCTGCGCAGATTCAAAAGGTCATGTTCCAAGGACGGCACGTTATCTGAACTCCGTAAAAGAGAGCACTATGAAAAGCCGAGCGTAAAACGCAAGAAGAAATCTGAAGCCGCCCGCAAACGCAAATATAAGTAGGAATATTCCCGCTGTGCAGAGCACAGCGGGAATTTATTATGCGCCCGGGCGTCCAGGGCACGCCCGTCTTTTTCGCCGGATACGTATGAACAGCGCGCATGAAATTTCCCGCCTTTGAATATAGTTGGAAGAGGATACTGTAACAAGTGGGGGAACGCGCGTTGAAAAAGTGTATTGCAGCATTGACCTTTTTGGCCGTCCTGCTTCAGGCGCCGGTCTGCGCCGCGCCGGATGCCGGGACGGGCGCGCCGGAGGTTTCGGCGCAGAGCGCGATTGTGGTGGAAGCCTCCACCGGCGCGGTGCTCTATGAAAAGGACGCCGACACCAGCCGGCCCATGGCCAGCACCACAAAGCTCATGACCGCGCTGGTCGCAGTGGAGGCGGGGAGCCTGGATGAAGTCGTAACCGTCCCCAGACAGGCGGTCGGAGTCGAGGGCAGCAGCGTATATCTGCAGGAGGGCGAACACATCACGGTCCGAGAACTCATATACGCCACGCTTCTCTGCTCCGGAAACGACGCGACCGAAGCGCTGGCCTATCACTGCGGGGACGGGGAGCGGTCGGCTTTTGTGCAGATGATGAACGATAAAGCGGCGCAGCTCGGGCTTGAAAACACGCAGTTTGAAAACCCGTCCGGCCTGCCTGCCGACGGGCACTACACAACGGCGCGGGAGCTGGCCGAGATTGGCCGCGCCGTCAGCCGCGACGCGTTTTTGGCCGGGGTTGTGGGGACGAAAGCCGTAACCCTTCAGAATGAGGACGGCTATACACGCCGCTATGTGAACCACAACACGCTCCTGAAGCTTTACGAGTACGCGGACGGGATGAAGACCGGCTTTACCAAGGCCGCCGGGCGCTGCCTTGTTTCTTCGGCGACCCGGGACGGAATCAAGCTCATCTGCGTGACCCTGCACGCCCCCGACGACTGGAACGACCATATCCGCATGCTGGAGTACGGGTTTTCACGCGTGTCCATAAAAGAGGCGGCGGCGGCCGGCGCCCTTGCCTGCCATATTCCCGTAGGCGGCGGAACGGAGGCGCTGGTCACTGCGGTCAACCAGGCGCCCGTCGCCTTTCCTGCGGTGGACGGCAAAACGGTGGAATACACGGTCGAATTTGTATGCCCCGAGTTCGTGCTCGCGCCGGTGAAGCAGGGGCAGGCGGTCGCCGAGGCGCGCTATTACTGCGGCGAGCAGCTCGTCCTTTCCGTGCCGCTGGCCGCAGTGCAGGACGTGCCGGCGCGCCCCTTTGTGAGCAAATGGGAAATATTCCGTAAGAATTTTGCATACATAATGAATTTAGTATTGCCTTAAGCTTGCATTTGCGGTACAATGAAGTGTAAAAATTGCGCTGTGGAGGAAGAAATTTGAAGGAAAATGCTGTGAGGCTGCAAAAATATCTCGCGGACCAGGGCGTCTGCTCCCGGCGCAGGGCCGAGGAGCTGATCGCCGCGGGCCGCGTGCAGGTGAACGGTGCGCGCGCGGAGCTGGGACAAGCGGTAGACCCCGCGCAGGACCGTGTCGCGCTGGACGGCAGGGCGGTGCGCGCCAGGCTTCGCAGGCACACCTATATCATGCTGTACAAGCCGCGCGGGGTCGTGACGACCATGCGCGACGAGCTGGGCCGCCGCTGTGTTCAGGACCTGCTGCACGGCATAGGCGGGCGGGTGTTCCCCGTCGGCCGGCTGGACCGCGATTCAGAGGGCATGCTGCTGATGACGGACGACGGCGCGCTCGCAAACGCGCTGACCAGCCCGAAGTCCAAAGTCCCCAAGACCTACCGGGTGACGGTGGACGGAGAGCTTGCGCCCGACGCGCTTGCGGAAATGGAGGCCGGCATGACGCTGGGGGACGGGCTGGAACTCCTCCCCGCACAGGTGCATATCAAATCGGCGCAGCCGGGACGCTCCGTACTGCTCATTACCCTCTGCGAGGGCAAAAACAGGCAGATCCGCAGGATGTGCGAGCAGTTCGGCCTGCAGGTCAAGCTGCTCAAGCGGGAACGAATCGGCGATCTGCGCTTCGGAAAGCTGAAAAGCGGCGAGTACAGGTTTTTGGAAGAGGATGAAATCCGCTATCTGAAACAGATGTGCGGATTGGAATAAATATGGATACTGGGAGGTTTTGAAATGGAACCCATGAAAAACTGGCCAAAGGAAAGGCTTGCCGAAAGTGCGCGCGAGCTTGCGCAGGAATATGAGGAGTTTCAAAAACGGGGCCTGAAGCTGAACATGTCGCGCGGCGTCCCCGGCACGGAACAGCTGGACATGTGCGAGGGGATAGATCGGAAGAGCACACGTCTGAACTCCAGTCACACAGTG
>CAJLRT010000177.1 GCA_905209135.1 uncultured Eubacteriales bacterium | reverse complement strand
GGGGCGCGGCGCAGGGACAGGCGCAAAGCGCCAGGCAGCGCAGCGGACGCGGCCAGGGTGCGGCAAGGCTAATTGCTCGCCATATAATATGCGGAATACTGGCGGTAGCCGTCCGTATTGTCAAAGCTGCCGTCCCTGAAAATCCACATCGCGTCCACATTCATCTCCTTGGCCAGCGCCTTGCCCTCGTCCAGGGGCATGAGAAACAGCGTGGTGGACAGAAAGTCGGCCACGCCGGAGTCGTCCCCGATGACCGTCACGCTTTCATAGTAATTTGCCGGCATGTAGGTATCCTTATCGATAATATGGTGGTAGCGCTCGCCGTTGACGGTGTAATAGCGCTGGTAACCGCCGGCGGTGACGACGGACTTATCCCGCACTTCCAGGGTGTCCACAATCTCGGCGGCAGCCTGGGTATCGGGGTTCTGGATGCCGACCAGCCAGGCGGTCTGCCCCTCCTCGGCCGGTTCGCCCGCCGTGCATACGTTTCCGCCGGCGCTGATGACGAACGACTCAAAGCCCGCATCCGTGAGCTCCTGCTTCACAAGCTGGCAGGCGTAGCCCTTGGCGATGGCGCCCACGTCGAGCCGGAGCAGGGCGTCTTCTATGTACACGGTGCCGGTCTGTTCGTCGATAATCACCTTGTCGAGATCGGTGTGGCGGCCGGCCTCCTGCAGCCGGTCGTAAGACGGGAGCTCGGCAAGCTCCGGATCCGCCAGGCCGGCCTCCCTGTAATCGTGCCAGACGCGCAGGACAGAGCCCATGGCGATGTTGACCCTGCCGCCGGTTTCCGCATACAGACGCTTGGCCTCCTTGAGCAGGCCGATGATCTCGCTTCTGACCTTGACGGGCTCTATGCCCGCTTTGTCGTTGATGGTCTTGATATTGTTGACGCCCTCGTAATCGTTGTAAATATCAAACGTTTCATGCAGTTCTATGAACCGGCTGTGGGCCAGCCCCATATATTCGTTGAACTCTGTGGCGTCCTTCGTGTAGCCGTAGACGGTCACGAGCGTATCGAACGTATCAAAAAAAGAGCTGGAATAACGCTCTTTCCGGAGGCCGCTGCACCCGCAACATGCAAAAAGAACCATAAGCACTAAGCTTACGGCAACGGCGCGGAATATTTTTCTCCCTTTCAAAACAAGACACTCCCAGCTTGCTTTTCACTTTGCAGACGGCGAACGCCCCCTGCAATTTGATGATAGCATATTTTTATTGCAAGATCAATATACCGGTTCAAAAATTATGTAAAGAATTGTCGGTTTCCGACCGTTTTCCACGACATGCCGCCGGAATACTTGCGCGCACGGACACATATCTATATAGCAAAAGACAAAGGAGGACAAAAACATGGCTGTCTATAAACCGGAAGGCCGCATGCCGGCGCACGCAGAGGACGCCGCGCAGTGGACCGAGCTCGACCTGCAGCGGGCGATGATACAGGGAACGATCCTGGAGGGGCGCGCGATTCTGTGCGACAAGGACCACAATCTGCTCGTACAGGTGGGCGGATTCACCGGGTTCATGCCCCGCAAGGAGGCGGCTATGGGCATCCGGGAGGGGACGGCGCGGGAAATCGCCATCATCTCGCGGGTCAACAAGCCGGTGGCTTTCCGCATTATAGACATTGCAAGGGACGGACAGGACGTTGTGCCCATCCTTTCCCGCGCGCAGGTGCAGGAGGAATGCCTCTCCTACTGCCTCAGCCACCTCTCGCCGGGCGACGTGACCGAGGCCCGGGTGACGCATCTTGAGCCGTTCGGCGCGTTTGTGGACATCGGCTGCGGCGTGACGTCGCTGATCACCATAGACAATATTTCCATTTCGCGAATCGCCCACCCCGCGGACCGCTTTGCGGTGGGACAGGGGATTCTGGCCGTTGTCAAGGAGATCGACTTTGATCTGCGCCGCATTTCGCTCTCGCACAAGGAGCTGCTGGGGACCTGGGAGGAAAACGCAGCCCTGTTTACGCCGGGGCAGACCGTTTCGGGCATTATCCGCAGCGTGGAGAGCTACGGCACTTTTATTGAGCTCACCCCCAACCTCGCGGGACTGGCGGAGCCTTCCGACACGCTGACGCAGGGGCACACTGCGGCGGTTTACATAAAAAATATTATTCCGGAGAAGATGAAAGTCAAGCTCTCGGTGATCGATTCCAGCCCGGAGAAAGCCGCGCCCGCGCCGTTTCACTACTTTATCACGGGCGGACACATCGACCGCTGGCAGTATTCCCCCGACCTGTGCGGTCGAACCATCGAAAGCGTATTTTAACGGGAGGCATAAAACGGATATAGCGTTACAGATAAGCGCCGGGCGGCCGGTATACGCGGCGTTCCGCCCGGAAATTAAAGTACGCGCCGGCAGAGGGCGCGCGATACAGGCGTCCCTGCCTGCGCGGCTAACGCAGAATTTTCACCGAGGGGTCCTCCAGGTTTTCAAGCGTGAAATGGATGCAGCGGCAGATAAACTCTTCCCTGTCCATGTGATAGACTGCGGCGATTCTGTCGATACGCGCGAGCTTCTCCTCATCCATTTCGATGACAACGGTTTTCTCCTCTTTCGCCGGGCTTTCCGGAACAATGTTCATACATGCAGTCCTCCCAATTAAAATATTGAGAAATACCTTATTCGGGTATTTCTTTGATGAAATTTACGGCCGGTTCTTCGCCGGTCGCCCCTATTTTATCATATCATGTTCTCCCCGCCTTGTCAGCCCATCTATATATTTGCATATTCGTACTGGCGCATAAAGCGGGAGCGGCCCTTTCGGCCGCTCCCGCTTTTGTTTTTACCGCTCTCGCTCTTCGTCCAGGGTAAGCTTATACTCGATGGAATCGCACAGGGCGATCCAGGAGGCTTCGATGATGTCGGCGGAGACGCCGACCGTCGTCCAGATGCGCTCGCCGTCCGTGGACTCGATCAGGACGCGGACGGTGGTCGCCGTCCCGTCCTTCGGCTCCATGACGCGCACTTTATAGTCGGTCAGCCGCACTTTGCGCAGGGACGGATAGAACACAGTGAGCGCCTTGCGCAGCGCCGAGTCCAGCGCGTGGACGGGACCGTTGCCCTCGGCGGCGGTGATCTCCGCCTTGTCGCCGACTTTGACCTTGATCAGCGCGCCGGTATTCCGGCTGCCGTCCCTGCCGTTCTCGCCCAGGATGCGATAGTGGTCCAGCTCGAAAAAGGGGTGGTACCGGCCCAGCATTTTGCGCACGATCAGCTCAAAGCTGCTCTCGGCCGCCTCAAACTGGTAGCCCTCGAACTCAAGCTGTTTCAGCCGCGCGACGATGCGCTCAATCTCCTGCGAATCCTTGCCGAGTTCAGGCGCGAATACCCGTATTTTATTCACAATGGTGGAGCGGCCCGCCATTTCGCTCGTGAGCAGTTTGCGGGTATTGCCGACGAGCTCCGGGTCGACATGCTCGAAGCTCTCCGCGCATTTCTCCACCCCGTCGATATGCATGCCGCCCTTATGCGCAAAGGCCGCGGACCCGATATAG